>JANMYG010000044.1:0-17470 GCA_031381865.1 Betaproteobacteria bacterium
GCAGCCCCGGCGGCAGGGTGCCGCAGACGGCCGCGAGCAGGCTCGACTTGCCGGACCCGCTGGCGCCCATGACGGTATGGATCACGCCCGGCGGCACCTGCAGGTCCAGGTCGCGCACGAGGGTGGTGCTGGCGGTGGCGAGGCGGTCGATGTGTAGGTTCAAGGTCATGGCTGGCGGGCCGGGGCAAGCCACAAGGGTCGGGGGTGATAATACGTGGGCCCGCACAAGGGCATCTCGCCCGCTCCCACAGACCTCCGAATCTTGAAAGAATCCGCATGAAGAGAACACTCGTCGTCGCGCTGCTGTTGCTGGCTACCGCAGTCGGGGCCCAGACGACCGCGTCGAAGAAGGAACTGGTCGCGAAATTGCTCCAGTTGCAGCAGCCGGGGATCGAACGCGGCGCCATCATGATGATCGAGCGGCCGGCGGCCATGCTGATGCAGCGGGCCGGCGCGGTGCTGCAATCCAGGATCCCGCCCGACAAGCGCGAGGCGATTGCCAAGGACATGCAGTCGGATGTCAATAAATTCGCCGATGAACTGGTGCCCCTGGTGCGCGAGCGCGCCGTGAAGCTGGCGCCTTCGACCATCGGGGTCTTGTTGGAGGAGAAATTCACCGAGGACGAACTCAAGCAGATCATCGCCATCACCGAGTCGCCGGTGTACCGCCGCTACCAGCAGGTCGGTGGCGAGCTCGAAAAGGCGCTGATCGACAAGCTGGTGGCCGAACTGCGCAGCGTCATCGATCCCAAGGTCCGCGCGCTCGACCAGGCGCTGGTCGCGCGGCTCGGGCTGCCCGTCAAGCCGGCGCAGGGCGCTGCGTCGGGCGCCGCCCGGCCGTCAGCCAAGGCAGCCAGCCAGTAGGGCTGGCCACGACCTGGGGGTGACGCCATGACACTTGCGCAACTGTTGGGCACGGCGTTGCCGATTGTGCAGGCCCCGATGGCGGGGGTGCAGGGCGCAGAACTGGCGCTTGCAGTGTGCGGGGCCGGCGCATTGGGTTCCCTGCCTTGTGCGATGCTGGGTCCGGATGCCATGCGCGAGCAGTTGCTGCAGGTCAGGGCGCGCTTCGGGGCCGTGGTCAACGTCAATTTTTTCTGCCACCAGCCGCCGGTGCCGGATGCGGCGCGCGAGGCCGCCTGGCGCGCCAGCCTGGCGCCGTATTACCGCGAGTTGGGCATCGGCGCCGATGCATTGCCGACGGGACCCGCGCGCACGCCGTTTGGCGCCCAGGTCGCCGATCTGCTGGCCGAGTTCAAACCCGCGGTGGTGAGTTTCCATTTCGGCCTGCCGGCGCCCGAGCTGCTGGCCCGCGTGCGCGGTTGGGGCGCCAAAGTCATGTCCTCGGCCACCACGGTCGAGGAGGCGATCTGGCTCGAGGCGCAGGGCGTGGACGTGATCATCGCGCAGGGACTGGAGGCCGGCGGCCACCGCGGCATGTTCCTGTCGCCCGACCTGTCGGCGCAGCTCGGCACCATGGCGCTGGTGCCGCAGATAGTGCGCCAAGTGCGCCGGCCGGTCATCGCTTCCGGCGGCATCGCCGATGCCCGGGGTGTGGCTGCCGCGATGGCACTGGGCGCCGCGGGAGTCCAGGTCGGTACCGCCTACCTGTTGTGCCCGGAAGCCACCACCAGCAAGGTGCACCGCGCGGCGCTTGCCAGCGCGGCGGCCCGCCATACGGCCTTGACCAACCTGTTTTCGGGCCGCCCAGCCCGATCGATCGTCAACCGGCTGATGCGCGAGCGCGGGCCGATCAGCGCCGATGTACCGGAGTTTCCGCTTGCCGGCGTGGCCGTCGCCCCGCTGCGCGAAAGCGCCGAGCGCCGCGGCAGCGGTGATTTTTCGCCCTTGTGGTCGGGCCAGAATGCCAGCGGCTGCAAGGAGATCCCGGCCGCCGAACTGACGCGTGAACTGGCCGCCGGTCTTTAGTCGTCGGGCTGAAAGCGCCTCGGTCGGCCAGCCCGCGCCGCGAGCGCGAACCCGAGCACCGGCAGCAGCCATTGCAGCCAGGCATAGGCGGAGGTGAGCGAGCGCTGCGCGCCCGACGCCAGCGTGACGGCTTCGGTCGTCACCGTGCTGTAACGTCCCGCGCCGACAAACAGCGTGGGCAGGTATTGCGCCACGCTGACCGCGAATCCCACCGCCAGCGCCGAGGCGAGGGCGGCGCGCAGCAGCGGCCATTTGACCCGCCACAGAAAATAGGCCCGGCCATGGCCAAGGCTCGCGGCGACAAAGCGGTAACGCGGGTCGAAGCCGGTGTACGCGGGACTCAGCGCAATCAATACGTAGGGAACACCCGCCAGGCTGTGCGCCAGCCACAGTCCGGACCAGCTGGCGTCCAGCCCGAAGCGCAGGGTGGCGGCGTGGATGCCGATGACCCACAACACCGACGGCAGCACCAGCGGCAGGTAGATCACGCGTCGCAGCCAGGCGTCCCAGCGCGCGGGCGCCGTCTCGAGCCACGCGACCGACCAGAACAACGCCGTGGCGGCGCTGGCCAGGCCCAGCGTGAGCGTGGTTCCGACGGTTCCCGCGCTGTCCCATACCGACGCCCACGCGTTCCAGCTGAAGGTCTGCGGCAACAGTGCCGGAAACGGCCACACGCCGGCTACGCTGCCGACCGCCAGCGCGAGCATGACCGCCAGGTACACCACGGTCAGCACTGCCACGCCCAGGGCACCGGCGGGCGCGCCGTGGGTCTGGCGCACCGTGCCGCGGTGTCCGCTGGTGCGCCGGGCGCGCCAGAGCGGCAGCCGCGGGAACTGCCACAGCAGCACCGCGACGAGCGCCAGTGTGCATGCCAGCAGCCATGCGGCCGCGGCGCCCTGCGTATTGGTGGCGGGGTCGGCATCGAGCAGCCAGCCCCACGCCAGCACCGCCAGTGTCGGTGGTGCACCCGGGCCGATCACGAGACCGACGTCGACCACCGTGATGCCATACACCAGTACCGCGAGCATGGGCCAGCGCAGCCTTGGCCACAACTGGGGCCACAACACGCGCCACCACGCTGTGCCGGCGGCGTAACCCAGGCTGCGCGCCACCTGCAGTTCGCGCGCCAGGCGCTGCGCCACGTCGGCGCGCTGCAGTTGCGACGCAGCGGCCCACAGCAGGAATGGCACTTCCTTGGCCACCAGCACGGCGACAAGGCCCGCGCCCCAGGGGTCCTGCGTGGTGGTCCAGGCTGGCGGTGCGTCGAAGCCGCTGGCCCAGGGTGAAACGACCCGCAACAACCAGCCGCTGGGCGAAATCAGGAACACCAGACCGATGGCGAACGCGGCATGGGGGACCGCCAGCATCGGTCCGAGCAGCCCCACCACACGCGACCAGCCCGGCCCCGGGAAACTGCGCGCGAGGATCCAGGCCGCCAGGCCGGTCGACAGCAAGGTGGCCGCCACGCCGGTCCACACACTGAGCCCCAGCGCACGCCAGGTCTGGTGGTCGCGCGCCATGGCGCGCCAGGCGGCCTCATCGAGCGCACTGACCAGCGCGGCCCAGATCGCCAGGGCCAGCGGCAACCCGAGCAGACCGATCAGCGACAGGGCCCAGACCAGCTCGGCGCGCGGCGGCAGGTTGGCGCGCATCGCGTCAAGTTCGACCGGGCCCGGGGTCGATGGCGCGCATGAGCGATCGGCCGCCGGTCAGGCCCCGGGCTGCTTGTCGGCGCCCAGTGTCGCGCGCAGAAACTGCCCAATGTCGCGCAATTCGGCCGGGTGCAGGCTGTGCTGCATCGGGTAACTGTGCCATTGCACCGGGTATCCCAGGCGCTGCAGGGCATCGCGCGATGCCTCGGCGCGCGACAGCACGATCATCGGGTCGGCGACGCCATGGGCCATGAAGATCGGTAGCTGCCGATTGGCGGCGCTTTGCTCCGCGGCCAGGCTGCCGGCCAGCGGCAGGTAACCCGACAGCGCCATGATGCCGCCAAGCCGCGCCGGGTAGCGCAGGCCGGTGTGCAGCGCCACCGCACAACCCTGGGAGAAGCCGGCCAGGACGATGTTTTCGGCCGCTACGCCACGCTCCAGTTCGCGTTGCAGCAGCGCCTCGATCGCCAGTGCCGAGCGCCGTATGCCGGCCTCGTCCTCGCGCCGCTGGGTCTCGGTGCCGAGGATGTCGTACCAGGCCGGCATGACGTAGCCGCCATTGATGGTGACCGGGATGCTCGGGGCATGCGGAAAAATGAAGCGGATCGGCTGACAGCCGCTCAGATCGAGCTCGGGCACAATCGACGCGAAGTCGTTGCCGTCCGCGCCCAGGCCATGCAGCCAGATGACGGCGGCTGTGGGATGGGGGCCGCTGGAGGTCTCGATGCAGGTTAGCAGGGTGGTCATGGTGCTTGGTGGTGGTGAAGTGGTCGGTGCGCCGCAAGGCCTGAACGGCACTATAACTTCGGCCCCGGGATGCGGCCGACGGACGCCACGGCAAAAAAATTCATGGGGTTCAAGCAGGGATGTGTATTTTGCAAGCGGTGCACCGTCGCCGTGCCATTTGCCTGTGGGCCGTGCTGGTGCTGCATGCGCCAACCGCCGCCTTGGCGCAGTGGTCGAACAACCGTGGCTACCAATTGCTGCAGCGGGTCGACGACGTGCTTTTCGGCGTCGACAACCTGTCGCTGGCGATACTGGACAACCGGTACGTCGCCGGCACGCTGGTACGCGTCAATGTGCACCAGCCCAGCCCGGTGCGCGGCTTCACCGATTTCGTGGCCGACTGCCAGAAGCCGCTGCGCTTCGCGCTGCGGCCCGCGCTCGGCAAGACCAGGATCACGCCGGCACAACTCGAATTCTCCAGCGCCCATGTGCTCGACGGAAGCTGGTTCGCGGCGGAATTTGCGTGCGAGGCCACGCGCCAGCCGGGCCGGGCCGCACGCCTTGCCAAGGATCTGTTCGAGCGCGGCGGGCCACCCGACATGCAGACGGTCTATTGCGAGTTGCAGCCCGATGGCAGCGAGCAGGCGCGTCCCGATGTCGAGGTGCGTTTCAGCGAAGCCGCCAATGCGGTGGCCGTCAACCGGCAGTGGCTCAGTTCAGGCGAAGTCACGCCGGACGAAGTGCGTTTCGGGTCCAACAGCAAATGGCATATCGACCGGCAGGCGCTGCACGTCCGGCGAACCGGTGCCGGCGGCGAGATGTTGTTCTCGGGCAGCTGTGACCGCCGCGCGCCCGGCGCGCCGCCGCGCTGAGCGCGGGCGCATCACGCGTAGCGCCTGAGCCACTCCTTTTCGATCGGATCGACCCAGCTGCCGTGGGGCTCGGGGATCGTCGGCGCCGCCAGTTCGACCTGTCCGGGCGACGGTGTGGCGGCGAAGCGTGCGCGTTCGCCCGCTGGCAGCTTGTCCAATGCAAGCACGGTCGGGTCGCCCCAATACGCGATGTCGGCCTTGCGCGCCTGCGCCACCGGCGACAGCAGGAAGTTCGCAACCACCTGTGCTGCCTCCTTGGCCCGCGCATTGAAGGGGATGGCGACGAAATGCGTGTTGCCGATGGTGCCGCCGCTGAACTGGAAGCTGTAGACGCTGTCGGCCAGGCGTTTGGCGGCGATCTCATTGGCCGCCTCGTTCGGGTTGAAGGTCAGGGCGATCAGCAGTTCGCCGTCCGACATCATCTGCCGTACCGCCGCAGAGTTCTGCGGGAACTGCCTGCCCGCGCGCCACAACAGCGGATGCAGCGCGTCCAGGTACGACCAAAGCCGCGCAGTCGCCGGGCCCATCGCCGGCTGCGAGAACGGCCGGTACAACACGGAACGATCGGCGGCGAATTCGACCAGTGCCTGCTTCACGAATGTGGTGCCATGGAAATTGGGCGGCCGCGGATAGGTCAGCCGGCCAGGATTGGCGCGCGCGAATTCAAGCAGGGCGGCCATGTCGCGCGGCGGCGTGGGAACCCGCTTGCGGTCCGCGAAAAATGTCAGCTGCGCCATGCCCCACGGCGCTTCGAGACCGTCCACCGGTTCGGAGAAGTCGATCCGGGTGGTGGGTTTTCCGGCCACGTCCACATACTGGAAATTGGGCAGGTTTTCGGCGAACGGCCCGAACAGCAGCGCTTCGCGCTTCATGGTCAGGAAGTTCTCGCCATTGATCCACACCAGGTCCACCGTGCCATCGGTCCTGCCGGCGGCTTTCTCGGCCCGCACCCGCTTGACCACTTCGGCTGCGTCGGTGATTTTCACGTGTTCCAGCGTCACGCCGGCCGTGCGCTGCACCTCGGCTCCCACCCACTGGAGGTAGGCGTTGATGATTTCACTGCCGGCCCAGGCGTTGAAATACACGGTCTGCCCGCGCGCCCTGGACTCGACGCCAGGCCAGGACGAGGCAGTCTGCGCGCACAGCGGGAATGCCGCCGCGGCGCCGATCGCAGCGAGCGCCTGGCGGCGCGAGTAGAAACCACTGGTCGGATCGTTGTTCATGAAGGGCGGGTCCTGGTTGGAGGCGCCACCGCAGTCTCGGGTGGCGCACGGTTGTCTTGGGTCTGTGTCGGTCACCGGACCGACTTCTTACGTTCGAAGGGCGGGCCGCGCGGTCTTCAGGCCAGCAGTGCGTTGGCGAATTCGCGCGCGTTGAAAGTCTCCAGTTCCTCGAGCTTTTCACCCACGCCGATGAAATACACCGGAACCGGCCGCTCGCGCGCGATCGCCGCCAGCACGCCGCCCTTGGCCGTGCCGTCGAGTTTGGTGATGATCAGGCCGGTCAATTGCAGCGCGTCGTCGAAAGCCTTGACCTGGGCCAGCGCGTTCTGGCCGGTGTTTCCGTCGATCACCAGCACGATCTCGTGCGGCGCGGTGGTGTCGGCCTTCGATATCACGCGTTTGATCTTGCGCAGTTCTTCCATCAGGTGCAGTTGTGTCGGAAGGCGGCCCGCCGTGTCCACCAGCACCACGTCCTTGCCGCGGGCCAGGCCGGCGGTGACGGCGTCGTAACTGACGGCGGCCGGGTCGCCGCCCTGCTGGCTCACGATTTCCACCGTATTGCGGTCGGCCCACACGCCCAGCTGTTCCTTGGCGGCGGCACGAAAAGTATCGGCCGCGGCGAGCAACACCGACGCACCGCGGTAACACAGGTGGTGCGTGAGCTTGCCAATCGATGTCGTCTTACCGGCGCCGTTGACACCGACGACCATCATCACGGTCGGCCGGTGCTCCCCGATCACCAGCGGTTTTTCCAGCGGCGCCAACAGTTCGGTCAGGGCTTCGGCCAGCATCGCCTTGACGACAGCGGGGTCGGTGGTCTTGTTCTCCTTGACCCGGCGCTTGAGGTCGTCGAGCAGGTGCTGGGTTGCCTTGACGCCCGAGTCCGCCAGCACCAGGGCCGATTCCAGCTCTTCGAACAGCGCCTCGTCGATCTTGGTGCCGGTGAATACAGCCGCTATGTTGGTACTGGTCTTGCGCAGCCCCGCGCGCAGCCTGGAGGTCCAGGACGCGCGCGCCGAGACGGCGACCGGCAGGCTCTGCGTCGGTGGTCCGGGACGCGAGAAACGGACCGAACCGTCGCGCACCACCTCCGGCGCCAGCGTCTCCGGCGCCACCGTGGTGGCGTTCGGCACTACAGTGCGCTCTGGGTCCGGCGGAGCGGGAGAAGGTTTTTTCCGGAAAAAGCTGAACATTTGTGGCGCTTTGTGAATCACACATTTTATGAAACGTTTGTTATCGCTGTTCTGGCTGTTCCTGTGCCTCACCACAAATGCCCAAAACGCCAATGAAGTCACCCGGTTTTCCCTTCCCAACGGCTTGACGGTGATCGTCAAGCCGGACCGGCGCGCGCCCACCGCAGTGCACATGTTGTGGGTTCGCGTAGGTTCAATGGACGAAGTCGACGGCAGTTCGGGCGTGGCGCATGCGCTCGAACACATGATGTTCAAGGGCACGGCGCGCCTTGCGCCAGGCGAGTTTTCGCGCCGCGTGGCGGCACTTGGCGGGCGCGAGAATGCCTTCACCGCGCGCGACTACACCGGTTATTACCAGCAGATACCGGCCGACCGGCTCGAAGACGTGATGCAACTGGAGGCAGACCGTTTTCAGTCCAACCAGTGGGCCGACGAAGAGTTCGCCAAGGAGATCGAAGTGGTCAAGGAGGAGCGGCGCCTGAGGACGGAAGACAGCCCGCGCGCGATCCTGTACGAGTCCATGAACGCGGCCGTATTCCTTGCCTCGCCCTACCGCCGGCCGATCGTGGGCTGGATGAACGACCTCGATGCGATGACACCGGCGGATGTGCGGGATTTCTACCGGCGCTGGTATGCGCCCGCGAACGCCGCATTGGTGGTGGCCGGTGATGTGGATGTGGCCCAGGTGCGCCGATGGGCCGAAAAATACTACGGGCCGATTGCGGCGCGTCCGCTGCCGCCGCGCAAGCCGCGGCTCGAACCGCTGCAGGCAGGTGTGCGCCGCATCGACGTGAAGGCGCCGGCCGAGCAGGCCTACGTCGCGCTGGCTTTCAAGGTGCCGGGCCTGACCGCGTCGGCGTTGACGGCGGCCACGCCCGCCGCGGCGGATGAAGACGCGCTGGCCCTGACCGTGCTGGCTGCCGTGCTCGATGGCTACAGCGGCGCCAGGCTCGACCGCGCGCTGACCCAGGGGGTCGACCGCGTGGCCGACAGCGCGGGCGCCTACAACGGCTTGTGGGGACGCGGGCCCCAGATATTCACGCTCGACGGGGTTCCGGTCAACGGCAAGACCGCGGAACAGGTGGAAGCCGGGCTGCGCGCGCAAATCGCGCGCGTGGCACAGGGTGGTGTTTCCGAGGCCGAACTCAACCGCGTCAAGACCCAGTGGGTGGCCAGCGAGGTCTACAAGCTCGACTCGGTTTTCAACCAGGCCCGCGCCTTGGGAAGCAACTGGGCGCTGGACCTGCCGCTCGACGCCGGAGAACGCCTGGTGGAGCGGTTGCGCCAGGTGACAGCGGAACAGGTCCGGTCGGTCGCGGCCAGGTATTTTGGTGACGACCAGCTGACGGTGGCCACATTGCGGCCGCAGCCGCCCGACCCGACGCGCAAGCTGCGCACTGCGCCGCCCGGCGCCAGACACTGAAGACACACCATGCTGCAGAAAATCGCCGGTCGCGCCGCAGGCGCAATCCTGATGACCCTGGCCCTGTCGCACAGTGCCGGCGCGGGCATACCTATCCAGCATTGGTCGCAGCCGTCCGGTGTCAAGGTGTACCTGGTCGAGAGCCATGTGATCGCCATGGTCGACCTGCAGATCGATTTCGATGCCGGCGCCAGGCGCGACCCCACGGACAAGGCCGGCCTGGCCAGCGTGACCGCGGCCATGGCCTCCAAGGGTGTGCTGGCTGCAGCGGGCCGCGGTGCCGGTGGGGCCGCGGAACCGGCGCTGGACGAAAACGGACTGAGCGAAGCCTGGGCCGATCTCGGAGCCTCGTTCGGCGCCAGCGCCAGTGCCGACCGCATGGGTTTCGCCCTGCGGTCGCTGACCTACCCCGACCTGCTGTCGAAGGCGGTGCAGCTGGCGGCGCGCCAGTTGGGAGAGCCGGCTTTTCCGGCCGATATCTGGTTGCGCGAGCGCGAGCGGCTGAAGGCCGCCATCAAGGAGTCCAACACGCGCCCGGCCACCGTGGCAGGGCGCGCTTTCTCGGCCTCCGTCTACGGCGGGCATCCGTACGGGTTCGAGATGACGGAGGCCACGCTGGGCCGCATCGAGGTGGCCGACATGCAGGCCATGTATGCGAGCCGGATCAGGCCCTGCCGCGCCAAGGTGTCGATAGTCGGCGCGGTCACGCGTGCGCAGGCCGACCAGTTGGTGGCCCAGCTGTTTGCACGCCTGGGCCCGCCTGGCGCCAGCGCCGCCTGCGCAGCGCAATCCGAGGTTCCCGAGGTCGAGCCGCTGGCCCGGGCTGAGGACCGGCGCATCGACTTCGATTCCGCACAGGCGCATGTCTTGCTGGGGCAGCCCGGTTTCAGGCGGGACGACCCCGACTATTTCGCGTTGACGGTGGGCAACTACATCCTGGGCGGCGGCGGATTCGTCTCGCGGCTGTCGACCGAGGTGCGGGAAAAGCGGGGCTTGAGTTACAGCGTCTACAGCTATTTCTCACCCGGCCTGCATGCCGGGGCGTTCACTGTCGGTTTGCAGACGCGGCCCGACCAGGCTGCGCAGGCGCTCGCCGTCTCGCGCGAGGTGATTGCGCGTTTCGTTCGGGAGGGACCCACGGCGCTGGAACTGGAGGCTGCCAAGTCCAACCTCATCGGTGGTTTCGCCCTGCGCATCGACAGCAATCGCAAGTTGCTCGAGAACGTCGCGAGCATCGCCTGGAACAACCTGCCGCTGGACTACCTCGACACCTGGACAAGTCGGGTGCAGGCGGTGGGCCTGGACGACATCCGGGCCGCGTTTGCGCGCAAGCTGCAGCCCGAGCGGATGGTGACCGTGGTATTGGGGGCGAGCAACCCGGCCAACTAGCCGCCGCCACAGTGGTGGCCGGGCCGGGCGTTAAGCTCGCGCCATGCGACAACACAAGCCGGCCACTCCCTCCCGTCCAGCAGCCATCGCCAAGCCTGTGGTCGCGCGCGCCAGCCATGTGGTGCGCATCATCGGCGGCCGCTGGAAACGCAGCAAGCTGCCGGTGGCCGACCAGCCGGGCTTGCGGCCGACGCCCGACCGCGTCCGCGAAACACTGTTCAACTGGCTCGGGCAGGACCTGAGCGGCTGGCGCTGCATCGATGTCTTTGCCGGCACCGGGGCGCTGGGCTTCGAGGCGGCGTCGCGTGGCGCACAGGAGGTGTGGATGGTCGAGCAGGACCGCGGCCTGGTGGAGCAGCTAAAGGTGATCCAGCGCAAGCTCGAAGCCGATGCGGTCCGGATCGAGCGTGGCGACGGCATCGCCGTGTTGCGCCAGCTGGCTCCCGCGAGCATCGACGCCGTGTTCCTGGACCCGCCTTTCGATTCGACCTTGTCCGAGGCGGCGCTGCCGGCTGCGGTCGCGGTGTTGAAACCCTCCGGTTACGTCTACCTCGAGGCCTCGGCGCCCTGGGCGGCCGAGAGGCTGGCCGTTCACGGGCTGGTCCTGTCGCGCCATATGCGGGCCGGCGCCGTGCATGCGCATCTGCTGCAAAAGGCCGCACTGCCCCATGCATAATGCGGCGCATCGGCTGGTGCCCTTGCCAGTGCGCAGGAGGACCCATGCATTCCCCAGGCCATCCTGACCCCAGGGTCTCGTGGGGCGTGTTTGATTGAGTTGCATCCGCTCGCCAGGAGACCTGACCATGTCGATCAACATCATCGCCGTTTACCCCGGCACCTTCGACCCGATGACGCTGGGGCACGAGGACGTGGTGCGCCGGGCCGCCCAGTTGTTCGACCGGATCATCGTGGCGGTGGCGGCCGGGCACCACAAGAAATCGATGTTCACGCTCGATGAACGCGTCGACATGGCGCGCGAAGTCGTCAAGCCGTACCCGCACGTGACGGTCGAGAGTTTCGACGGCTTGATGCGCGACTTCGTGGTCGCGCGCGGCGCCAAGGCGATGGTGCGCGGCCTGCGCGCGGTGACCGACTTCGACTACGAGTTCCAGCTTGCGGGCATGAACCGGTCCCTGATGCCGGACGTCGAGACCGTGTTCCTGACGCCGAGCGACAAGTACCAGTTCATCTCCAGCACCTTCGTGCGCGAAATCGCGATGCTTGGCGGCGAGGTCGACAAGTTCGTCGAGCCGCTGGTGTTGCAGCGGCTGATGGCCAAGGTGCGCGAATCCAGACCAGCGCAATAGTCAGGCTGCAGGCGCCACCCGGTCGAGCCACGCCAGCAGCGTGGCGTTCACGAACTCCGGGCGCTCCATCGTCAGCATATGGCCGCACTGCGGCACCATCACCAGCTGGGCTGCGGGCACCAGGGCCGCGATTTCCCGCGAGCATTCGGGTGGCGTCAGCTGGTCCGAGTCGCCACACACCACCAGCACCGGACAGCCGACCGACGCCAGATGGGCGCGGGCGTCGGGGCGCGCCATGATGGCGCGGTTCTGGCGTACCAGTTGGCCGGCGCCGGCCTGCAGCACGAAGTCCAGGTAGGTTTGTGCCAGTTGCGCGTCGTTGGCGCGGCTGGCATGGAAGGCCAGCGGCAGGTTGGCCCGCAACACCTCGGCGGCGCGGCCGGCTTCGAACAGCGTGATGGCCATTTCGCGCAGCTGGCGCATGTCGTCGGTTTCGGGGCGTGTGTTGGTTCCCAGCAGGGCCAGCCCCTTGACGCGTTGTGGCGCCTGGCGAACCGCCTCCATCGCCACGATGCCGCCCATCGAGGCGCCGCAAAGCACCAGATCACCTTCATGCTCCTGGAGCAGGGCCGCCGCCATCTGTTCGATCGATGCATGGCGCGCGTGGACATCGGTCACATGGGTGCGCAGCGGCGCCGGCAAAACGGGCAACTGGTGCCGCCACATGATGGCGTTGGCGGCCAGGCCCGGAACGAGGACGAGTTGTGCCATGGCCGGATTATCCTGGCGGAAGTGGCGCCGGGGCGGATGGTGAAACGGGCCGGGCATCCGCCCTGCATGGCTGGCCGGTTGCGAAAAGCCTGTGCGCCGTCAAAACATGGCGCGCGCTTGGGCTATGCTGGCTGATTGCATGGCGGATCCAAAAAGGAGAATGGACATGAAGATACTGCTTCCCGTAGACGGTTCGGAAGTCTCGCTGAAGGCGGTGCGTTTTGCGATCGGCCTGGTGCAGCAGGGCCTGTCCGGCAGCCTGGTCGTTGCCAACGTGCAGGAGCCCGCGACGTTCTACGAAATGGTGGTCGCCCCGGATGCCGAGGTGCTGCAGAAGGTGAGCACCGCGGCCGGCGTCGACACGCTCGAGCCGGCGGAAAGCCTGCTGATGGAAGCCGGCGTGGTGTACGAGCGCGAAATTGCCAGCGGAGACCCGGCCCACACGATCGTTGACATCGCCGAGCGCTTCGCATGCGACATGATCGTGATGGGCGCCCGGGGCACCAGCGCGCTGCGCAGCGCCTTGCTGGGTTCGGTGTCGAACGAAGTGCTGCACGCGGCACAGGTTCCGGTGATGATCGTGAAGATGGATGAAGAGCCGCTGGATTGACTTCAGCTTCGTCGATGGTGACCAGGGCGCGACGATGCCAGTGCGAACAACGCATCGCTGCCGGGGAAGGTTATTGCGTCTGCGCGGCCCGTCGGCAGACGCTCCTATGATCGCCCTGCTGCGGCCGTGAAGTTTCCACCGGCCGAATTTTTCGAAACAGCACCAACCTTCAAGGATCCAACCCATGACAAAAATCGCTTTTCTTGGCACCGGGCTGCTCGGAGCTGCCTTCGCCGAGGCTGCGGCCAGACGTGGCGACACGGTCACCGCATGGAACCGTTCGCCCGACAAGGCCCAGGCTCTGGCGCAGTTCGGCGTGACCGCTGCGGCCACCCCGGCCGAGGCGGTGCGCGATGCGCTGCGCGTGCATGTGGTGCTCCGGGACGATGCCGTAGTCGAAGAGGTGCTCGCGCTGGCGCGCAGCGCGTTGTCGCCCGACGCGGTCATCCTCGACCACACCACCACGCTGCCGGTGCTGACCGCCGCGCGGGCGCAGCGCCTGAATGCCGAAGGCGTGCACTACCTGCACTGTCCGGTCTTCATGGGCCCGGCCGCCGCGCGCAACGCGCAGGGCTCGATGATGGTTGCCGGCCCGACGCCGCTGTTCGAAAGAGTCAGGGCCGACCTGGCGAAGATGACGGGGCGCCTCGAGTACCTCGGAGAGCGGGGCGACCTTGCCGCCGTGAACAAACTGTTCGGCAACGCCATGATCATCGGAGCGGCCGCGGTCATGGCGGACGTGCTGACGATGGCGAAGGCGAGCCAAGTCGGCGCGCAAGACGCCGTCAAGCTGTTCGGTTTGTTCGATCTGAACGCGATCGTGGCCGGCATCGGCGCGACGATGGCCAAGGGCATCATGACCCCGACCTTCGAACTGGCGATGGCGCGCAAGGATGTGGGCCTGATGCTTGAGACGGCAGGCGCGCGACCCCTGGCGGCGCTGCCTTCGGTCGCAGCGCGCATGGACCAGCTCATCGCGGCGGGCCATGGTGCCAAGGGCACCGGCGCGCTCGCCATCGATGCCCTTTAGGGGCCGCCGCGACGTCCCTGCGACCGGACCGTCGGGCGTGCGTGGTTCTCAGCGCAGCCCGAAGAATCCGAGGACGACGCCGATGACCACAACCAGACCGACGATGTAGATGATGGAATTCAAGGTGGTTCTCCTTTGGAAGTGACTCGCCCAGCTTAACCAGGGCAGCGCGCGCGCGCCATCGGAGATCTGGCCGCAGCGGTGTAGGACATGGCCACTGCCGCAGCACGGCAGGTGCTGATACCAAATTGCGTTCAATCGCCAAGCTCAGGGTGAACGGTCCTTGCGTTTGAGCGCCAAAGCGTATGAGAGCCGCGCAAGGCTGACTGTCCGCCGAGGCTGTGCTGCCGTCGGCTTGCCGAGACACCGCCAGGGTCCGGGCAATCAAGGGCTATGCCGCCTGCGGGTTCCGGTGAAACTGCCTGGGGGAAGGTGGGCCGGCCTGGTGCTGTTCAGACCGGCAGCACGGCCAGTCCGAGTTCCGCGTAAACCTGCCGCGCCTGCCGCCTGATGCGCGTCGACTGGGGCTGCCGGTTCAGCTGCTGCTGCAGCAGATGTTGCGCGGCGCTCAAGCGCCCGCTGCGCATCAGCGCGTCAAGGTGGATCTGTTCGAACAGGTCCCTTTGGGCGTGGCTGCCGCCGAGTTCCAGCATGCGCGGCAGGGCTGTTCCCAGTTCGTCCACGGCCCGCGTGTGCTGCCCGCGCGCATGGGCCAGCAGGCCACGGCTGGCGGGCAGGCACACGCGCCGCCAGGCTTCGCTCGCCGCGCGCTGGCCTGCGCCGTCGCTGCGGGCCGGACTGGCACCGGCGCAGTAGACCTCGATGCTGCGCGCCATCGCGTCGGCTTCCGGGCGCCCGGCGCGCGCCAGGCCGTACAGGTACTGCAGGTCCAGAAAGGGCAACACATGGTCGTCTGTCCGATGGCGCAGGTAGGCGGCCAGGTCCTGCCAGCGCTCGCCCACGTCGACGCCGGCCAGTTCCAGGCGGGCCAGCAGCGAGACGGCGCCGATCTGGTCCTGCGAGTAGTTCTTCTCGACGCCCCACACCTGTTCGTCGTACAGGCGCAGCACCTCGTCGTGGTGGCCCAGTTCGAGTGCGAACAGCGCCAGGTGCCACCAGTTGTGCGTGACCATGAACGAGTTCAGGCCGGTCCACCCGGGGCTGGCCTGTTGCATGAACTGCAATCCCTCGGCCAGGCGCCCCTGGGTCAGCATCACGTGGGCCAGCGCGTGTTGCGCCCACGGCTCCTTCTGGCACAGTGCCAGCGCCTTGCGTGCCGCCGCCTCCGCCGGCGCCATCCAATGGCATTGCTCCCATGCAAACGCCGCCATGCCGTGCAGGTACGGCACGTCGGCCGCATGCGGCAGCGCGGCCAGCGCCAGGCGCAACATGCCGGGCGAGTCGCCCCGGTTGAACAGGTGGTATTGCCCGAGCTTGATCGACACCAGGTCACGCGGGAAAACGCGCGCCTGCTCCTCGTGCAGGCTGATCGCCAGGCCGATGTCGCCGGCGGCCCAGGCCGCGACGGCGGCCACGAAGCGTTGTTCGCGCTCGCTCGCGCGCTGCGAGTTCCGCAGCGCGACGTCGACGAACGGACGCGCGTTGACAACCCCTTGAGGCGACTCCGCGAACATGTGCAGCGCGCCACACGCTGCCTGCACGATCGCGCTGTGATCATGCGGACCGACCTGAAGGATGTGGGCCACCCGCGCCTCGCACGAGATGAAACCTTCGACGAAGTCGTTGAGCGCGCCCAGGCTGGCCGGATCGTCCAGGTGGACCGGGTTGCCCAGGCTGTCGGCCAGCATAGGGGTGCGTCTCAGGCTGGTGGCGCCGCCGGGGCCGGTTCCGGCCACGGTCGCTGCGGGCCACGCAGCAGCTCGAACGCGCGGCTCAGACGCAGCACGCCGAGATCGTCGAAGCGCTGGCCGGCAATCTGCAGGCCGATCGGCATGCCGTGGCGGTCGTAGCCGCAGTTGACCGAGGCGGCCGGTTGCTCCGACATGTTGTATGGCAGTGTGAAGCCGATGTGCTCCAGGCCGCGCAGCGGGTCGTTGGTGGGCGAGGGCAGTTCGGCCGCGGCGGCGGCGACCGGCGAGGTGGGTGAGATCACGAAATCGAAGGCGCGGCAAGCCTGCACGCTGGCCAGGCGGATCGCGTGGCTCTGGCTGGCAGCGATGAACACCTGCGTGCCGCTCATCGATGCCGCGCTGTCGGCCCAGATGCGGATGTACGGCAGCACCTTGGCCTTGTCCTGAGGGTCCAGGGCCGCCAGGTCGAGGTGCGAGCGCATGCGCCAGAAATGGTCCTGGCCGTCGAGCATCGCCGGTGTCATGAAAGGCGGCATGGGCTCCACGATGGCGCCGGCGCGGTCGAGCAGCCGGGCCGCATGGATGACCGCTTGCGCGGTATCCGGCTCCACCGGCAGGCCGCAGCCGGCGTCCATCAGCAGTCCGATGCGCACTCCGCGCAGGCTCTCGACGCCGGCGTCGAATTCATTCCAGGCGATGGCCTGGAACGGCAGCCCCATGCTGTCGCGCGCGTCGGGCAGCGACAACACCTGCATCATCAGCGCCGCGTCGGCGACGCTGCGCGTCATCGGCCCGGCCGCGCGCCCGGTGTATGGCGGGTCGATCGGGATCCGGCCGTTGCTGGGCTTGAGGCTGAAGATGCCGCACCAGCCAGCCGGAAGGCGCAACGAGCCGCCGATGTCGGTGCCGATGTGCAAGGGGCCGTAACCGGCCGCCGCGGCCGCCCCCGCGCCCGCGCTCGAGCCGCCTGGTGTCCGGGCCAGGTTCCACGGGTTGCGCGCCAGCTTGTGAAAACTCGACAAGCCGGAGGACAACATGCCGTAGTCGGGCATCGTGGTCTTGCTGAGCATGATGGCGCCGGCTTCGCGCAGTCGTGCCGCGGGCGGCGCGTCGCGCTCGGCCAGCGGCAGCCTGGACGCGGCCGTCCCCGAAGGCAGCGGGTCGCCGGCGGTGGCGATGTTTTCCTTGATCGTGACGGGAACGCCGTCGAGCGGGCCCATGGGTGCCGCACGGCGCCAGCGCTGCTCCGATTCCCGCGCCGCTGCCAGCGCCCGCTCGGGGCGCAGCAGGTAGGTCGCGCACAGGCGCGGCTCCCACTTTGCGACGCGCGCCAGCACCGAGCGCATGACGTCGACCGGGGAGAAGGCGCGGCGCCGGTACCCGTCCAGCAGTTCCCGGGCGCCCAGTGCGTGCAACTCAGGCATGACGACGGTGCCGCTTTCCGCCCGCGCGCAGCTAGTGCAATGCTTCGTTCTGTTTGGAACTTAAGCGGTTGTTGGCGCGAATGACCTTTGCGAGGATGTCCTGGGCCTTGGCGGTCCAGATGAAAGGCTTGGGATTTTTGTTGTGCACGGCGATGTACTCCTTGATGGCG
>JANMYG010000076.1:0-6752 GCA_031381865.1 Betaproteobacteria bacterium
GGAGGGCGGCAATCCGCCCAGTTACGACAAGCAGTTCGTGCGCGACTGGCTCGAGCAGGTCCGTGTCGACGGACAGCCGTGGGACAAGCGGCCCCCGGCGCCGCAGTTGCCGCCCGAGGTGATCCGCCGCACGGCGGCCAAATACCAGGAAGCATTGGAGCGCCTCACAGGAGTCGGAGCGACGGCCTGAGCCATTCGCCGCATTCGCCGACGCAACTGCTCCATGGCCAAGCGCGACCTGACGCAGTTCCACGAAAACCCCGCCGTCATCGACTGGTGGTGCCGGCGGCTCGGGCCGGTGCTGGTCTGGCTGACCCCGCCGGCGCGCCGGCGCGTCATCCTCAGCGCTGCCGCCGTGGTCGTTGGTGTGGTCCTGACCCTGCAGGCGATGGCCAAACACCAGGCGCTGCACGCGCCGGCCCATGGGCCGGCAGCCGTGCTGGTGGTTTTGGCGCAGTTCGCGCTGTTGTGGCTGGTGTACCGCGCCGCGGCCCGCTTTACCGCCCTGCCCGGCGTGGTACGGCGCCATCCGCAGCTCGCCCTGCATGGTTCGTATTGGGGCGTGCTCGCCGTGTTGTGGCTCGCCGGGCCGTCCTGGGGCCTGTGGCGTGCCGTGCTGCTGGGTCTGGCGCTGGTCTACCCGATGCTGCTGTGGCGCTGCGGCTACCTGCTGCTGGCAGGCCAGCACGGACGAATGGCGGGCACCGGTGTCACCGACCATCTGTTCTACCTTTGGCCGGCCTACGGGGGCTCCGATACGCCCTACGGCAAGGGGCTGGCGTACCTGTCGCAGAACGAGGCCAAAACCACGCAGGAACTGGCGCGCTCGCAGCTGGCGGGCATCAAGCTGCTGCTGCTGGCCGTGCTGTGGCGGCTGGTGCTGACCGTGTATGAAGCTGTTCTGTACGGCCCCGGCAACCGGCTGACCGACGCGCTCGGTGGCCATACGCTGGCCCTGCCCCAATTGGCGTCCCTGGTCGCGCTGGGCGCGCGCGTGCCCGCGGCGCAGGCCTGGGCCAGCATCTATGGCGAGTTGTTCGAACAGGTATTGCGGCTGGCGATCAAGGGCCACCTGATCGTCGGTTTCCTGCGCCTGTACGGCTTCAACGTGTTTCGCAACACCTACAAGCCGCTGCTGGCGGAGTCGGTCGTGGAGTTCTGGAACCGCTACTTCTACTACTTCAAGGAACTGCTCTCGACTTTCTTCTTCATGCCCGTGTTCACCGGCGTCGGCAAGCGGCTGCGCCGGTGGCCGGACCTGCGCCTGTTTGCGGCCGTGTTCGCCGCCGCTTTCATCGGCAACGTGTACTACCATGTGATCAAGGAGTCCGCCGCGATGGCACAGGGGCAACTGCTGCAGGTGCTGGACGCGCACCGTTCACGCATGTTCTACTGTTTCGTGCTGGCCATCGGCATCTTCGTGTCGATGCTGCGTGAACAACGGCGCCGCGGGCGCGCGCTCGCTGCGGGGGCCGCGCCGCGCGCATTGCGCATTTTCGGGGTGTGGACTTTTTTCGGTTTGATCTTCGTCTGGAATGCCGATGGCGGTGCGCCGTTCCTGACGCGGGTGGATTTTTTCCTCGGGCTGTTTGGTTTGGCCTGAACCCATCGCAACAACATGCGCATGCGGCCGCACGCCTATCACCTGCGGCGCCATGTGGGAGGAGTGTCTGAAAAATGTTTCTTGATCTGCAAGTCGGGAACCTGACCGAGCCGGTCAGTGGCCGCCACTGGGACCGCCCGGCCATCGCTCGCGAGGTGGCCTGCCGGATCGCGCGTTTCCAGGCCCATGGCCTGGTGCGCGGGGACCGGGTGTTCCTGCCATTCGGCAACCGGCTCGAATTCTTTGCCGAGCTGCTGGCGATCTGGCGCCTGGGTGCGTGCGCGGTACCGATCGACGCGCGGCTGACGCCGTTCGAAGTGGTGAACCTGGTGGCGGCCGCGCTTCCGCGCCTGGCGGTGGTGGACGACGCCACCGATCCGGGCGTGCTGGTGGCGCTGGCCGAGGCCGGTGTGCGCGCCATCAACACGGTCGACACCGGCATCGAAGAAGCATCCGCGGGCCTGAGCCGGCTCGACGACGATGCCCTGATCCTGTTCACCTCCGGCTCCACCGGGGCGCCCAAGGGCGTGGTCCACACCCACCGCTCATTACGCGCGCGCTGGGTCTCGCTGCGCGACCAGCTCGGCATCGCCCCGTTTGCGCGCACGCTGTGCATGTTGCCGACCCATTTCGGCCACGGGCTGATCTGCAACTGCCTGTTCCCTTGGCTGTCGGGGCAGGACCTGTTCATCACGCCGCCGTTTCGGCCGGAAATCATCATGCGCCTGGGCAGCCTGCTCGACGAGCACCGCATCACCTTCATGTCGTCGGTGCCCTCGGTCTGGCGTCTGGCGCTCAAGCTCGCTCGCCCACCCAAGGCCGGAACGCTGCAGCGCGTGCACGTGGGCTCGGCGCCGCTGTCGGCCCATGTCTGGGAGGAGATCCGCACCTGGACCGGCACCCGACAGGTCTGCAACGCGTACGGCATCACCGAAACCGGCAGCTGGGTGGCGGGCCTGATCGATGCCGACGTGCCGGCGCAAGACGGCCTGGTCGGCCAGGCGTGGGGTGCGGTGATCAAGGTGCTGCGCACCGCCGAAACCACCGAGCCGCTGCAGGCCAGCGCCGAATGCGCCGTCGGCGAAGCCGGTTATGTATGGCTCAATACGCCGGCCCTGATGAAGGGTTACTTCCAGCGCGACGACCTGACGACCCAGGCGGTGATCGACGGCTGGTTTTTCACCGGCGATATCGGCCTCATCAACGAGTCCGGCCAGCTGCTGCTGCGCGGACGCGAGCGCGACGAGATCAACAAGGGCGGAATGAAGATCTATCCGGGCGACATCGATGCCGTGGTGGAGCGCTTCGAACACGCGAGCGACGTGTGCAGCTTTGCGCTCGATGACGACATCTATGGCCAGATCGTGGGCATGGCGGTGGTCCTGGCCGACCGGCAGGACGCGACCGTGCGCGACCTGCACCAGTGGATGATCCGGCATCTGGCCGAACCGAAGATGCCCGCGCGCTGGTGGGTGGTCGACGAGATACCACGCACCTCGCGCGGCAAGATCAACCGCGAGGCGGTCAAGGCCGCCTGTGTCGACCAGCCGGCGTTGGACCTGGTGCGCATCCTGGGCGCGGGGACGACGCCATGAGGCGCCGGGACCTCCCCGAGACGAGCGTCGCGGCGCGCGGCACGGAGGATGCGCTGACGAGCGCCGCGCCCGGCCGTCCCAAGCAAGCGTGCATCGCAGCGCGCACAGCGAAGGAACCCCGGTGAACGCCTCCAGGGAGCAATTGCTGGGCGACTTGATGCGTTTCCTGCGCACGATCCAGAAACCCAACCGGCCGGTCGAAAGCCTCGGGCTCGACGAGCGGCTGGTCGCCTCGGGCCTGGTCGACTCGCTGGCGATCATGCAGATCGTGGTCTACCTCGAAGAAAACTACGGCATCGATTTCGCCGCCAGCGGCCTGGACCCGGAGCGGTTGGCCTCGATGGGCAGCATCATCGATCTGATCGAGGACACGCGCGCCTGATCGCGACCTGCCAGGCGCCGTCCGCTGGACAACATCCGTGCAGGCCGGGTCCGGCGCGAACGGCTTCTTGCTGCGGCCGCCAGACCGTATCAGCTCAACACCACGCTGCTGAGTCGCCTGCGGTAGGTCGCCACCACCGGATCCACCGGCGGAATCTGCCCGTCGGCCACTTTCACTTTGGGCGGCTCGATGATGTCGAGGATCGCGATGTAGGTCTTGCGCGCCAGCTCCTCGCTCCACGACTTGTCGCGCATCAGGATCTCGAGCAGTTCGTCCATGGCCTGGGTCCATGCCTGGCCCGCCATCAGCAGTTGCGCCTTGCCGAAACGCGCCTCGAAATCGCGCTTGCTGGTGGTGATCCGGGCCTCGAATGCCGCCATGGTGGATGTCGTGTCGCCGGCCGCATCGGCGAAATCGATCGCGCCAAGCCAGCGTTGCAGCGCGTCGAGCCGGCGTACTTGCGCGGCTTTCACGGCCGCAGGCGCGAACGCTGCCCGGCCGTCGTCGGTGCGGTCGCGCAGCAGCAGCATCTTGACGTACTCGAAACGCGCGTCGTCGTCATCGGGGTTTTTGAGGACCGCCTGGTGCAGCGCCTCGAGCATCGCCACCGGGTCGTCGTCGGCCGGCGCATCGGACACCGCGACCCCGGTCACCTCGGCCTCCATCACCTCGGCCGGCGGCAGGTGCTTATCCAGGAACGCCTTGAGTTGTCCTTCCGGCACGGCGCCCATGAAACCATCGACCGGCTTGCCGCCGCTCATCAGGACGCAGGTGGGAATACTTCGTATGCCAAAAGCCTGGCTCAGTTCCTGCTCCTGGTCCGAGTCGATCTTGACCAGCTTGAAACGCCCCGCGTAGGCGGCCTCGACCTTTTCCAGCAGCGGGCCGATCACCTTGCAGGGTCCGCACCAGGGGGCCCAGAAATCGACCAGTACCGGGGTCGTCATGGAGGCCTCGATCACCTCGGCTTCAAAGTTTTCTGCGCTAACGTTGATCATTGTGTTCAAGCAAGGGTAAAAGGGAGACTGACTAAAATCGAGGCACAAACCGGGGGCATGCACTACCGCATGCCCGCGCGTCTTGCACTCCAACCACCATGAATATTCAAATCGGCGTCGTGATGGGCTCCAGCTCCGACTGGGACACCATGCAGCACGCAGTGCAGATTCTCCAACAGTTTGGTGTCGGGCACGAAACGCAGGTGGTTTCGGCCCACCGCATGCCGGACCAGATGTTTGCCTATGCCGCCCAGGCGCGCGAGCGCGGCCTGCGAGCCATCATCGCCGGTGCCGGCGGCGCGGCCCATCTTCCAGGCATGCTGGCGGCCAAGACGACGGTGCCGGTGCTCGGTGTGCCGGTGGCCAGCAAACACCTGGCGGGCCTGGACTCGCTCTACAGCATCGTGCAGAAGCCGCGCGGCATTCCGGTGGCCACGTTTGCCATCGGCGCGGCCGGCGCGGCCAACGCCGCGTTGTTCGCCGTGGCGATGCTGGCCAATGAAGATCCGACGCTGCGCGAGCGCCTCGAAGCTTTCCGCGCCGCCCAGACACTGGCGGCGCGCGACATGGTCGTTCCCCCCGCCGCTGCCACGGCCGGCGAAACGCGCGGGAGCATTGCATGAGCCGCCGGACCGTTCCCAAGGGCGAATTCCGCAATACGCAGCATGGAGCATGCCTGATGCGCCGCCGGGCCGTTCCCGAGGCGCATCACACCGCAGTGCACAGCACGAAGGACCACGCGTGAGCCGCCAGGCAATTCTTCCCGGCACCACGGCCAGCGGGCAGCAGACGACGCTGGGTGTGATGGGTGGTGGCCAACTGGGCCGGATGTTCGTGCAGGCGGCGCAGCGCATGGGTTATTTCACCGCCGTGCTCGACCCCGATCCGGCCAGCCCGGCCGGGCTCGTGAGCCACTACCACATCCAGGCCGACTACCTGGACGAGCAGGCCCTGGCGCAGATGATGCAACGTTGCGCCGCGATCACGACCGAGTTCGAGAACGTGCCCTCGCCGGCGATGTTCACGCTCGGTGCGCACCGACCGGTGGCCCCCGGGGCGGACGCATTGGCCATCGCGCAGGACCGCATCCGGGAAAAGGCGCATTTCGCCGCCTGTGGTGTTGCCCGCGCGCCCTATGTCGCCATCACCAGCCCCGAAAAACTGGCCGGCGCACCGGCGGCGTTGTTGCCCGGCATCCTCAAGACCGCCCGGCTGGGTTACGACGGCAAGGGGCAGATCCGGGTGCAGGATCGCGCCGCGCTGGAGGCAGCCTGGGCGAGCCTCGGGCAGGTTGCCTGCGTGCTCGAGAAAGAGCTGGTCCTGCAGGACGAGTGTTCGGTGATCGTGGCCAGGGGGTGGGACGGCGCCATGGTCGATTTCCCGGTGCAGCGCAACCTGCACCGCGCCGGCATCCTGGCCGTGACCGAGGCTTTTGCGGGCAATTTGCCGGCGCAGATCGCCGCGCAGGCGGTCGCGGCAGCCAGGGCGATCGCGCAGGGTTTGCAATACGTGGGTGTGTTGTGTGTCGAGTTCTTCGTGGTGCAAGGTGATGGCGGCGCGGCGTCCCCGCCCGGCCTGCTGGTCAACGAGATGGCGCCCCGGCCGCACAACAGCGGCCACTACACGCTCGATGCCTGCGACCAGTCGCAGTTCGATCTGCAGGTCCGCGCGCTGGCGGGCTTGCCGCTGTTGCAGCCGCGCCAGCACAGCCCGGCGATCATGCTGAACCTGCTCGGCGACCTGTGGTTCAAGCGCGCCGCAGCGTCGGCCGAGGGCGCAGCCACCACACCGGACTGGGCCGCGGTCCTGGCCTTGCCGGGTGTCCATCTGCACCTGTACGGCAAGCTTGCCGCGCGCGCGGGGCGCAAGATGGGGCACCTCACCGTCACCGGAGAAGACCTGGCGCAGGTCCGGTCCGTCGCCGCGCAGGCGGCCGACCGGCTTGGGATCACATTGGCCTGAGAGCGTGAGAGGCAATTCAATGCACCCGCGTGAGACCCCAAAACAGGTCCAATCTAGGCGCAAAGCGCACGCGGGGTTGGGCCCCGGGGAGGCTTTGCAACAACGAGTGGGCCAGTTTTGGGGCCTCACCCGCAGGGCCGGGGCACCCAAGGGCGCTGGGGGGTGTTGCGCCGGTGGCCAAGGCAGCAGCCTTGGCTGCGCGACGCGCCTAC
>JANMYG010000109.1:0-4101 GCA_031381865.1 Betaproteobacteria bacterium
CAAATTCACGGAGACAGCGATGCCCGTCATCACCAACATCGAAGACCTGCGCGTGCTGGCGCAAAAACGCGTGCCGCGCATGTTCTACGACTACGCCGATTCCGGGTCCTGGACCGAAAGCACCTACCGCGCCAATTCGGACGATTTCCAGACCATCAAGCTGCGCCAGCGGGTGGCCGTCAACATGGAAAACCGCAGCACACGCACGCGCATGGTCGGGCAGGACGTGGCGATGCCGGTCGCGATCGCGCCGACCGGGCTGACCGGCATGCAGCACGCCGACGGCGAGATCCTCGGCGCGCTGGCGGCGAAGCAATTCGGCATACCGTTCACGCTGTCGACCATGAGCATCTGTTCGATCGAGGATGTGGCCACGGCCACCGATCGCCACCCGTTCTGGTTCCAGCTTTATGTGATGAAGGACCGCGACTTCATCGAGCGGCTGATCGACCGCGCCAAGGCCGCCGGATGCTCGGCGCTCGTCATCACGCTCGATCTGCAGATACTCGGGCAGCGCCACAAGGACCTCAAGAACGGCCTGTCCGCGCCGCCCAAGCTGACCTTGGCGAACATCGCCAACATGGCGACCAAGCCGCGCTGGGGCTTGGGCATGCTGGGTACCCGGCGCCACGGCTTTGGCAACATCGTCGGGCATGTCAAGGGCGTCGACAACATGGGCAGCCTGAGCGAATGGACCGCCAAGCAGTTTGATCCGGCGCTGAACTGGGGCGATGTGCAGTGGATCCGCAAGCGCTGGGGTGGCAAGATCATCCTCAAGGGCATCCAGGACGTGGAAGACGCGCGGCTGGCGGTCGACAGCGGCGCCGATGCGCTGATCGTTTCCAACCACGGCGGGCGCCAGCTCGACGGCGCGCAATCGTCGATTCGCGCCCTGCCCGCCATCGTCGAGGCCGTCGGCCACCAGATCGAGGTGCATATGGATGGTGGCATCCGCAGCGGCCAGGACGTGCTCAAGGCGATCGCATTGGGCGCCAGGGGAACCTACATCGGCCGCGCCTTTCTCTACGGGCTGGGCGCCATGGGTGGCGCCGGCGTCAGCAAGGCGCTCGAGCTGATCCACCGCGAGCTCGACCTGACGATGGCGTTTTGCGGCCACACCGATATAGGGACGGTCGACAAGGGTATCCTGCTGCCTGGTACTTTCTAGCCGCCGGTGCGCCACTGGCGCATCCAGCATGCAACTCCCCGCCATGGCCGCCTGGGCCTGGATACCGATCGTCCTGTGGGCCGCGTTTGCGCAAACCATCCGCAATGCCACCCAGCGCACGCTGGTGGCCGGGCTCGGAACACTCGCAGCCACGCTGGTGCGTTTTCTCTACGGGCTGCCGTTCGCAGCCGCATGGCTGGGCCTGGTCTACCACTACTCTGCCGCGCCGCCCGCCCTGCCGCCGTTCGGGCAGGCTTACGGCGCCTGGCTGTTTCTCGGCGCCGCATCCCAGCTCGTCGCGACGGCGCTGCTGCTGGTGGCGATGAAACAGCGCAACTTCATCGTCGGCGTCACGTTTTCCAAGACCGAGGTGCTGCAGGTGGGCATCTTCGCCACGCTGTTCCTGCATGAACTGCCCACACTGTGGTCGGCGCTGGCCATGCTGGTCGCCACACTGGGCGTGGTGCTGTTGTCGCTGCCAAAAAAAACACTGGGCGGCAGCCTGGGCTGGAGCGGCAACGCGGCCTGGTTCGGCCTGGGCTCGGGCGCCTGCTTCGCGCTGTCGAGCGTCGGTTACCGGGGTGCGGCGCTCGAGTTGGCGGACACCTCGCCCTGGCTGATCGGCGCCTGGGCGGTGCTGCTGGCGCAACTGCTGCAAACGCTGCTGCTGGGCGCCTGGCTGGCGTTGCGCGCCCCCGGCGCGCTGGCCGCCATTGCCAAGGCCTGGCGCCTGTCGTTGCTCGCCGGCATGATGGGCGCGCTGGCGTCGATCGGCTGGCTCACCGCAGTGGCGCTGCGCCCGGCCGGCGATGTGCGCACGCTGGGGCTGGTCGAGGTGCTGTTCAGTTACCTGGTTTCGCGCCGGCTGTTCAACGAACACATGACGCGCAACGAACTGGCCGGCCTGCTGCTCGTTTGTGCGGGAGTGCTGGTGGTGTGCTCTCAGTTTTGAAAGCCGGCTGGTCAAGTCGCTGCTATTGGTGATTGCCAAATTGATGGCAAGTCAATGTCCGTTCGCCCTGAGCTTGTCGAAGGGAGCTTGTCGAAGGGAGCCTGTCTAATACCAAATTGCGTTCAATCGGCAAGATCCGTTCGGGCTGAGCTTGTCGAAGCCACTCGGCCCTTCGACGGGCTCCCTTCGACAGGCTCAGGGTGAACGGTCCTTGTGTTTGAACGCCAAGCCGTATAAGGGGGCCTGTCGAAGGGCGAACGTCGCCTTGAATATCGATGACCCCCATCTTGGCGGCCGGTTTCGGGCCGCGTTGGACACCGCCCTCGACGCGACCGGGCGCGCCGCGGTGGGTGGCGTCGCGTCGCGTGCCCTGGAGCCGCGTTACGCCGCGTCCATTACCAGTTGGGTTTGCGTCACCAGCGCGCACAACTTGCCGTCGGCGTTGCGGATCGAGGTTTGCCAGACCATCGTGGTGCGGCCGCGGTGCAGCGCCAGCGATTCACCGGTCACGGTGGTGCCGAGCCTGGCGCCGGCCATGAACTTGGTACTGGAATCGGTGGTGGTGGTCCGTTTGCCGGCTGGCAGGTTCAGCACCGTGCCCACCGCGCCGAGTGTGTCGGCAAAAGCCATGTAGGCGCCTCCGTGCAGGATGCCGCCAGCGGTGCACAGGTCAGCGCGCACCGGGAGTTCCGCCACCACCCGCTGCGGCGTGATGTCGATCAGCCGGATGCCCATCAGCCCCGGGAACAGCGGCTCCATCAATGTCTGCATCTTGGCCAGGGCGCTCATGGTTCTCCTTTCGGTAACGGTTCAGGCCATGTTAATCGGCAACGCCGCCGGCCCGATGCGGGTTTTCGACGCTCACGTCCAGGCGCCACAGTGACGTCGACTCGGCCGCACGCGCGTGGTGCAGCGGATCACTGGTGTCGAGCGCCTTGGGATGGCTCGGGCGGGCATCGATCCGGCCCAGCACCTGCAAGCCGTGGCGCTCGAATGCCGCCAGCAGATCGGCGCGTGTGCGCAGCCCCAGATGCTCGGCGAAATCGGACAGGATCAACCAGCCCTCCCCGCCCGGCACGAGGTGGGCCGCCAGGCCCGCCAGGAAACCCGTCAACATGCGGCCGTCCTCGTCGTACACCGCGCGTTCGATCGGTGAACCCGGGCGCGCCGGCAGCCAGGGCGGGTTGCACACCACCAGCGACGCGCGACCGGGCGGAAACAGGTCCGCGGCCACCACCTGCACCCGGTCCGCGAGGCCCAGCCGCGTGATGTTGTCGTGCGCGCAGGCCAGGGCGCGCGGATCCTGGTCGGTGGCGACAACACGCGCTCCATGGCGGCGCGCCAGCACCGCGGCCAGAACGCCGCTACCGGTGCCGATATCGAATGCCACGAATTCGCCCTGCCCTGTCACCGGCAGCGGCGCCTGCGCGACCAGGCCGACATACTCCCCGCGCACCGGGGAAAACACGCCGTAGTGCGGGTGGATGCGGTTGTCGGGCGGCGCGCCGAGTGCGGCGATCTCGACCCCCTTCTTGCGCCACTCGAAGGCGCTGCTCACACCCAGCAGTTCGCGCATCGAAGCCACCGAGGCGCCGGCGGCAGCGTCCGGCGGACCCCATGCCTGCGCACAGGCCTGGCGGGTATCGGGTGCACGACGCAGAGGAACACCATAGTCGGCGTCGAAGGGCAGCAGCAACATGCCCAGCACGCGTGCGCGTTGCGCCTGCGCCTGCCGGTACTGGTGGAATTGGTCCACCGGCGATATCGCCACCACGGGTTCACCACCGGCCCGCCTTCTTTGCTTGCGCGCCGGCGTCCTGTCCACGCGCCGGGCCAGCGCCTGCAGCAACTGCCGGGCGTTATGGAAATCTCCACGCCAGAGCAACGCCGTACCTTCGCAGGCCAGCCGGTAGGCGGCATCGGCCGTCATGCTGTCGTCGGCCACCACGACGCGCCGGGGTGGCGCAGCGGCGCGTTCCGA
>JANMYG010000137.1:0-14983 GCA_031381865.1 Betaproteobacteria bacterium
CGGCGCGATCAAGCTGGCGGTCGCCGGCCGGCCCAATGTCGGCAAATCCACGCTCATCAACACCTGGCTCGGCGAGGAGCGCCTGGTTGCGTTCGACCAGCCCGGCACCACGCGCGACGCCATCACCGTGCCGTTCGAGCGGCACGGCCAGCGCTTCGAACTGATCGATACCGCGGGCTTGCGGCGTCGCGGGCAGGTGTTCGAGGCGATCGAGTCGGCCAATGTGGTGCTGCTGCTGATCGACGCGACACAGGGTGTGACTGACCAGGATGCCCATATTGCCGGTTTTATCCTGGAGAGCGGTCGCGCCGTGGTGCTGGCGATCAACAAGTGGGATGCGGTGGATGATTACCAGCGCGAACTGGTCAAGCGCTCCATGGAGACACGTTTGCCCTTTCTCAAGTTCGCCGCGATGCACTTCATTTCGGCCACCAGGCGCCAGGGGCTGGGACCGGTGTGGGCCTCCATCACGCAGGCGTACAAGGCTGCCAACTGCAAGATGTCGACCCCGGTGCTGACCCGCCTGTTGATGGAGGCGGTGCAGTTCCAGAGTCCCAAGCGCGCCGGCATGTTCAGGCCAAAACTGCGTTACGCCCACCAGGGCGGCATGAATCCGCCGGTGATCGTAATCCATGGCAACTCGCTGGAACACGTCACCGACGCTTACAAAAGGTTCCTCGAAGGCCGCTTTCGCAAGGAGTTCGACCTTGTCGGCACACCCATGCGCATCGAAATGAAGACTTCCCGAAACCCCTTCGCGGACAAGGACAAGGACTGACGCTGGGGCCAGGACAGGCCACTTGTGTGGGAATGGCCGTGGCTGGGCGATTGGTGCAGTTTTGCTGTGGTATCGTGCCGGCTTCAACTTCAATTCTTGAACACGGAGAATATCGTGAGCAACAAAGGCCAGTTACTTCAGGATCCGTTCCTCAACGCATTGCGCCGCGAGCACGTGCCGGTCTCGATCTACCTTGTCAATGGAATCAAGTTGCAGGGGCAGATCGAGTCGTTCGACCAGTACGTGGTGCTGCTTCGCAACACGGTGACCCAGATGGTCTACAAGCATGCCATCTCGACCATCGTCCCGGGGCGCGCCGTCAATTTTTCCGTCAACGAGGGTGGCGAGCCATCTGCAGCCTGATCGCGCCTGTCGTGCCGACACGCATGACCTCAGGTCGCTGACCCCACCGCCCGGCAACCTTGAGTTCGTCTGTCGCCTCTGATACCTCCGCGGCCCTGACCATCCTGGTTGGAGTTGATCTGGGCTTGCCGAACTTCGATGGCAAGCTCGAGGAACTGGGCCTGTTGGCCTCGACCGCAGGCCTGATTCCTGTGGCCCGTGTGACCTGCAAGCGTAAGGCGCCCGATGCCGCATTGTTCATTGGCAGCGGGAAGGCCGACGAAATCAAGCTGCTGGCACGGGAACTGGGCGCCACTGAAGTATTGTTCGACCAGAGTCTCAGTCCGGCACAGCAACGCAACCTCGAGCGTTACCTCGAATTGCCGGTCAACGACCGCACTCTGCTGATTCTGGAAATTTTTGCCCAGCGCGCGCGCAGCCATGAGGGCAAACTGCAGGTCGAACTGGCCCGGCTCCAGTATTTGAGCACCCGCCTGGTGCGGCGCTGGTCGCACCTCGAGCGCCAGCGTGGCGGTATTGGCGCGCGCGGTGGCCCGGGTGAAACCCAGATCGAGCTCGACCGACGCATGATCGGCCAGAACATCAAACGCACCAAGGAACGGCTGCAGAAGGTCAAGCGCCAGCGCCAGACGCAGCGGCGCCAGCGTGCGCGGCGCGATACCTTCAACATCTCGCTGGTCGGATACACGAACGCTGGCAAGACCAGTTTGTTCAACAGCCTGGTGAACGCGCGTGCCTACGCGGCCGACCAGCTGTTCGCCACGCTCGATACCACGACGCGCCAGCTCTACCTTGGCGAGGCCGCTCGTTCGGTGTCGCTGTCGGACACGGTCGGGTTTATCCGCAATCTGCCGCATGGCCTGATAGACGCATTCGAGGCGACCCTGCAGGAGGCGGTGGACGCCGACGTCCTGCTGCATGTGGTGGACGCCGCGAACCCTGGCCACCCCGAGCAGATGCGCGAGGTCGCACGCGTGCTGGCCGAGATCGGTGCCGCCGACGTGCCACAGATACTGGTCTTCAACAAGCTCGACGCGCTTGAAAACGAACGTGTACCCCTGCAACTGCAGGATACGGTCGATCAGGACGGTGTGCAGACCGCCAGGTTTTTTGTGAGCGCCCGCACCGGGGCCGGTCTGGCCGGCTTGCGCCAGTACCTCGCGGCCCTGGCCACCCGTGGCGCGGACGCTGCGCTGGCCGATGATGATTCCCCCGCGGCTCCTGAGGGCGCTGTGCCATTGGGCACAATCGAACCATGAAACAAAAGAGAAACTGAGATGAAATTGCAATTACCCGTTTCGGGATGGACGGCGTTGTCCAGCAGGCTGCGGGGAATGTTCAGCCTGAACGACTCGCGCTGGGGGCGTGGCGACGACAAGGCGGGTGATACGGGCAAGCCGGAGGTGCCGCCACAGGGTGAGCCGCCAGTGCCGCCTCCACCGCAAGGCAATGACGGGCGCGGACGTGGCCAGGGACCCAACCAGGGCCCGCCGGATCTCGACGAGTTGTGGCGTGATTTCAACCGCAAGCTCGGCGGCCTGTTCGGCGGGTCACGCAATTCGGGCCGTGGCAACAACGGCGGAGGTGCCGGCGGCGGCAACGGCGGCGGATTCCGTCCCGACATGAAGAATGCGGGCATGGGCGCCGGGCTGATCGCCGGCGTCGTCGTCCTGATCTGGCTCGGCACCGGGTTCTTCATCGTACAAGAGGGCCAGCAGGCCGTCATCACGCAGTTCGGCAAGTACAAGAGTTCGGCCGGGGCTGGTTTCAACTGGCGGCTGCCGTACCCGATCCAGCGCCACGAACTGATCTTTGTGACTCAGATCCGGTCGGTCGATGTGGGGCGCGACACGGTCATCAAGGCCACCGGCCTGCGCGAATCAGCGATGTTGACCGAGGACGAGAACATCGTCGAGATCAAGTTCGCGGTCCAGTACCGCCTGAGCGACGCCCGCGCGTTCCTGTTCGAGAGCAAGAACCCGACCGACGCGGTGATCCAGGCGGCCGAGACCGCCGTGCGCGAGGTCGTTGGCAAGATGCGCATGGACTCCGCGTTGTCGGAGGAGCGCGACCAGATCGCCGTGCGGGTGCGTGCCCTGATGCAGTCGATCCTCGACCGCTACAAGATGGGCATCGAAGTGGTCGGCATCAACCTGCAGCAAGGCGGCGTGCGGCCGCCGGAGCAGGTCCAGGCGGCATTTGACGACGTGCTCAAGGCCGGGCAGGAACGCGAGCGCGCCAAGAACGAGGCGCAGGCCTACGCCAATGACGTGGTGCCGCGGGCAGTGGGTTCGGCGTCGCGGCTCAAGGAAGAGGCCGACGCCTACAAGGCGCGCATCGTCGCGCAGGCCCAGGGTGATGCACAGCGCTTCAAGTCGGTGCTGGCCGAGTACCAGAAGGCGCCGCAGGTGACGCGCGACCGGATGTACCTCGACACCATGCAACAGATCTACGGCAACGTGACCAAGGTGTTAGTCGACTCCCGCCAGGGCGCCAATTTGCTGTACCTGCCGCTGGACAAGATCCTGCAGCTTCCTGCGTCCGGCGGCGCCGATGCTGCCGTGCCGATGACCGCGCCACCGGTTCCCGCGCCTGCGGGTGCGGCGCTTCCCGGCACGGCGTCTGCCGACTCCCGATCAAGGGACACATCGCGTTCACGTGAACGCGACACTCGTTAGGAAATCGCCATGAACAGGCTTGGTTTTGTATTCTCGTCGTTGCTGTTGTTGCTGGCGATCGCCAGTTCGATGTTGTTCGTTGTTGACCAACGCCAGTTTGGCGTTGTTTACGCATTGGGCCAGATCAAGGAAGTGATCACCGAACCCGGGCTCAACTTCAAGCTGCCGCCGCCGTTCCAGAACGTGTCCTACATCGACAAGCGGTTGCTGACGCTCGACACCACCGACACCGAGCCGATGCTGACGGCCGAGAAACAACGCGTGGTGATCGACTGGTACGTGCGCTGGCGGATCTCCGAGCCGACCCAGTACATCCGCAACGTCGGGCTGGACGAGTCGGCCGGCGCCAACCAGCTCAATCGCGTGGTGCGCAATGCATTCCAGGAAGAGATCAACAAGCGCACCGTGAAGGAACTGCTGTCCACCAAGCGTGAAGCCTTGACAGCCGACGTCAAGGCCGAGGTGCTGGAGAAGGTTCGCGGGGAAAAGCCCTGGGGTATCGACGTCGTGGATGTACGCATTACCCGGGCCGACTATGTCGACGCCATTACCGAATCGGTATACCGGCGCATGGAGGCCGAGCGCAAGCGGGTGGCCAACGAACTTCGCTCGACCGGTGCGGCCGAGGGCGAAAAGATCCGCGCCGACGCGGACCGCCAGCGCGAAGTGACCATCGCCAATGCCTACCGTGACGCACAGAAGATCAAGGGCGAGGGTGATGCCGAAGCAGCGCGCATCTACGCCGAAGCCTTTGGACGCGACCCCCAGTTCGCGCAGTTCTACCGCAGCCTGGACGCCTACAAGGCCAGCTTCAGCAAGAAGAGCGATGTCATGGTGCTCGACCCGGCCGCGTCCGAATTCTTCAAGGTCCTGCGCGGCGCCGTGGTCCCGCCAACTCCAGCGAAGAAATAAGGTTTGGACGGCGATACGTTCTGGCTGGCGCTCGCGCTGGTGCTGGTGATCGAGGGCCTGTTCCCGTTTTTGTCGCCGGCCGGATGGCGGCGCATGTTCCAGCAGATCCTGCAGTTGCACGACGGGCAGGTGCGCTTCTTCGGGCTGTGCAGTATCCTCGCCGGCCTGGGCCTCCTGTGGTTGTTTTCGTGACCAATCGCGCCATCCGAGCCCGGTAAAATCGCTGTTTTAACAGCCCCCGCACCAAATGTCCGCCTGGGTCTTGCCGGATCATATTGCCGATGTCCTGCCCTCCGAGGCGCGCCACATTGAAGACCTGCGGCGGGACCTGCTGGACATGGCCCGCCGTTATGGCTACGAACTGGTCATGCCGCCGTTGCTCGAGCATCTGGAGTCGCTGCTGACGGGAACCGGCGAAGCCCTGGACCTGCAGACCTTCAAGCTGGTCGATCAATTGTCGGGCCGCATGATGGGATTGCGCGCCGACAGCACGCCGCAGGTGGCGCGTATCGATGCGCACCTGCTCAACCGCGTCGGCGTGACCCGGCTGTGTTATTGCGGGCCGGTGCTGCATACCCGTCCGGACAAGCCGCACGCCACGCGCGAGCCGCTCCAGTTCGGCGCCGAGTTGTACGGCCATTCCGGACCCGAGGCCGACCTGGAAATACTGTTGCTCGCGCTGGACTGCCTCAAGGCGGCGCACGTGCGCGCGCCGATCGTTGATCTTGCCGACGCGCGTATCGTCGACGCGCTGTTGTCGCCGGCGCAGCCCGGCCCGCAGATGCAGGCCCGGGTGCACCAGGCACTGGCCGCCAAGGACGCCAGCGAACTGGCGCAACTGACGCGCGGCTTTCCGGTCGCCTCACGCGACGGCTTGCTGGTGTTGCTGCAACTCTACGGCGACGAAAAGGTTCTGGCCGAAGCGCAACAGGCATTGCCGCCGAGCCCGGCGATCCAGGCCGCGCTGGCCAACCTCGGCTGGTTGGCCGGGCACCTGCGCGAAACGGCCGTGAGTTTTGACCTCGCCGACCTGCGCGGTTACGCCTATTACAGCGGCGCCAGGTTTTCGATTTACACGCCGGGTGCCAGCGACGCCTTGGCGCGCGGCGGGCGTTACGACGAAGTCGGTGCGGTGTTCGGCCGCAACCGTCCGGCGGTGGGTTTCAGCCTGGACGTCAAGGCGCTGGTGGGAGTGGTCGGCCCGCGCGCGCTGCACTCCGCCATTCGCGCGCCCTGGGGGGAGGCGGACGACCTGCGCGCGGCGGTTTCGGCGATGCGCGATCGCGGGCACACGGTGGTCTGCGTGTTGCCGGGCCATGAGAGCGAGGTCGACGAGTTCCAGTGCGACCGCGAGATGCTGCAGGTCGCGGGGCAATGGGTAGTCAAAGCAATCTGAGAACAGGCCGAAATGAATACAAGCAAAGGACGCAACGTCGTTGTCGTCGGTACCCAGTGGGGAGATGAAGGCAAGGGCAAGCTGGTCGACTGGCTGACCGAAAGCGCGCAGGGCGTGGTGCGCTTCCAGGGCGGGCACAACGCCGGCCATACGCTGGTCATCAATGGGGTGAAGACGGCGCTGCACCTGATTCCGAGCGGCATCATGCGCGCCGGCGTCAAGTGTTATATCGGCAACGGCGTGGTGCTCTCCTGCGCCAAGCTGTTCGAGGAGATCGAGGGTCTGGAGCGCGTCGGTGTGGAGGTGCGCTCGCGCCTGCGCATCAGCGAGGCATGCCCCCTGATCCTGCCCTTTCATGCCGCGCTCGATGTGGCGCGCGAAGCGGCGCGCGAGCAGGGTGGCAATGCCAGGATCGGAACCACCGGGCGTGGCATCGGCCCGGCCTACGAAGACAAGATCGCACGGCGCGCGCTGCGGGTGCAGGACCTGAAATACCCCCAGCGCTTTGCCGACCGCCTGCGCGATCTGCTCGACCTGCACAACCATGTGCTGGCGACGTACCTGGGGTCGGCTCGGTTCGACTTCGGCCCTGGCCTGCAACCCTACATCGTCGACGGCCGGGTCCAGTTCGACGCGGTCTTCGACGAGGCCATGCGCCACGCGGCCCTGCTCAGGCCGATGATGGCCGACGTGTCGCGCGAGCTCAACGAAGCCCATGCCCAGGGCGCGAACCTGCTGTTCGAAGGTGCGCAGGGTACCCTGCTCGATGTCGACCACGGCACCTACCCGTATGTCACGTCGAGCAACTGCGTGGCTGGCAACGCCAGCGCGGGGGCCGGCGTTGGCCCGGGCATGCTGCATTACGTGCTGGGCATCACCAAGGCCTATTGCACACGCGTGGGTGGCGGCCCCTTTCCGACCGAACTCGACTGGCAGACGCCTGGTACGGCCGGGTACCACATGAGTACGGTGGGTGCCGAAAAAGGGGTGACCACCGGGCGCTCGCGGCGCTGCGGCTGGTTCGACGCGGCCCTGCTCAAGCGCTCGGCCCAGGTCAACGGCCTGACCGGGCTGTGCATCACCAAACTCGATGTGCTCGACGGCCTGGCCGAACTGCAACTCTGCACCGGCTACGACATGGACGGCGAATTGCTTGACATCCTGCCGATGGGCGCGGACGACATCGCCCGTTGCAAGCCGGTGTACGAGCGGATGCAAGGATGGAGCGACAGTACCATGGGGGTGACCGAATACGAACGGCTTCCCGCAGCCGCGCGGTTGTATCTGCAACGCATCGAGCAGGTGACGGGCGTGCCGATCCACATGGTGTCGACCAGCCCGGACCGTGACCACACTATCATGGTGCGGCACCCGTACCAGGCGGATTGACAGATTGCGCAGCAACAGGTTTTTAAGGAAAAGACAATGTTGACGGAAGACGGCAAACACCTCTATGTCAGTTATGACGAGTACCACAACCTGATCGAGAAACTGGCGATCAAGATCTACCAGTCGGGCTGGCAATTCGACACCATCCTGTGCCTGGCGCGCGGCGGAATGCGGCCCGGGGACATCCTGTCGCGCATCTTCGACAAACCGCTGGCGATCATGTCCACCAGTTCCTACCGCGCCGACGCGGGCACGCAGCAGGGCAACCTCGACATCGCGCGCTACATCACCACGCCCAAGGGCGAGATCGCCGGCCGGGTGCTGCTGGTCGACGACCTGGCAGACACCGGGCACACGCTCAATTCGGTGATCAACCAGTTGCGCAACAACTACCGACCGATCACCGAACTGCGCAGTGCGGTGTTGTGGACCAAGGGTGTGTCCAACTTCACGGCCGACTACTCGGTCGAGTTCCTTCCCACCAATCCGTGGATCCACCAGCCATTCGAGGGCTACGACGCGATGCGGCCGCAGCAGCTGATCGCCAAATGGAGCATCTGAAGGTGGACCAGGATGGAACGCGTGAAACAGCCACCCGGCTGATCCACCATCCCTACACCGCGCCGGCGGGTTTTCTCGCGCCGCAACCAGGCGTGTTCAAGGCGTCGACCGTCTTTTTTTCCAGCGTGGCCGCGATGCGCAGCATCGAGTGGAAGGACAAGACCGGCTACACCTATGGGTTGCATGGCACGCCCACCACCTACATGCTCGAGGAGCGGCTGTGCACGCTCGAGGGCGGCCAGCAGTGCCTGCTGGTGCCCAGCGGCCTGGCGGCGATCGCCACCGTCGCGTTTTCAATGCTTGCCACCGGCGACGAGGTGCTGATACCAGACAACGTGTATGGCCCGAGCCGGGCGCTGGCGAAAGGCGAACTGCGCTCGTGGGGCATCGCCCATCGGTATTACGACCCGATGGACCCGCGCGATCTGGCGGACAAGATCAGCGCCAGGACACGGCTGGTGTGGCTCGAGGCGCCAGGTTCGGTGACGCTGGAGTTTCCGGACCTTTCGGAAATGCTCAGGGTCTGCCGGGAAAAAGGCGTCGTGGCGGCGCTCGACAACACCTGGGGCGCCGGCATCGCGTTCCGGCCCTTCGACCTGGTGGCCGGCGCCAGCCCCGCTGTCGGCGTGGATATCTCCGTGCACGCCCTCACCAAGTACCCCAGCGGTGGTGGCGATGTGCTGATGGGCAGCATCATGACGCGTGATCCGGCGTTGCACATGCGACTCAAACTCACCCACATGCGCCTCGGACTGGCGGTGGGCGCGAACGACGCCGAGGCGGTGCTGCGAAGCTTGCCCAGCATCGTGCTGCGTTACCGCGCGCATGATGCCGCCACCCGCGTCCTGGCCGCCTGGTGCCAGCAGCTTCCACAGCTGGCCCAGGTGCTGCATCCGGCGCTGCCGCAGTCGCCGGGCCACCACCACTGGCAGGCCCTGTGCCAGGGCGGCCCCGGTGGCGCGGCCGGCATTTTCAGCGTGATCTTCAAGCCCGAGTTCAGCTCCGCGCAAGTGGATGCCTTCTGCGATGCACTGCGGCTGTTCAGGCTCGGCTACAGCTGGGGCGGCCCGGTCAGCCTCGTGGTGCCGTACGATCTCGCTTCCATGCGTAGCGGCTGGCCGTCGCACCTGCGCAGCGGTACCGTGGTGCGTTTTTCGGTCGGCCTGGAAGCGGTCGAGGACCTGCAGGCGGACCTGGAGCAGGCCCTGAAACGGGCGTTCGGCTGAGTCCGTGCCCCGGCTTCGGCAGCACGCGAGAACCACGCAGTTCCTTGCTGAATCGTTGACTTTTGTCTAGCCGGCGCGCACCAATGGCGATACGCTAACGGACATGTCTGACGCCACGGAAACGAAAAACCCCGATCTGGCCCCTGCGCCGCGTGCCTCCCGGCAGCCAGTGGACGAGGCGCCGCCACCCTACGTTCCACCGCCCCCTGAAGGCCCGCAAAAACGGATTCTGGCGCTGCGCTTGCGCGATCCCCTGCGCTGGCTCGCGATGGGCTGGCGTGATTTGACCGGCCACATGGGGATCGGCATCTTCTACGGGTTCTGTTTCTGGGCGATGGCGGTGACGCTGGCGGCGGTGTTCCGATCGCGCCCGGAGTACGCCATGTCGATTGCCTCGGGTTGCCTGCTGCTCGGTCCGTTCCTGGCCATGGGCCTGTACGAAGTCAGTCGCCGACGCGAGCTCGGCCTGGTGCCCGAGCTCGGCGGCTCACTCACCTGCTGGGACACGCACATCCGAAGCATCGGCATGCTGGTGCTGGTGCTGGTGGTGCTCGAGCTGTTGTGGGGCCGGGCGTCGCTGGTCGTGTTCGCGGTGTTCTTCAATACCGGTATGCCGTCGACGACCGGTGTGATCGCGGCCATCTTCAACCCCGAGAACTGGGACTTCGTGGCGCTCTACCTGGCGGTCGGGTTTCTGTTTGCCGGCCTTGTCTACGCAACCACCGTGGTGTCGATCCCGATGATCCTGGACCGCGACACCGATGCCATCACGGCCGCGATCACCAGCATGCAGGTGGTGTACGAAAACACGGCGGTGATGCTGTTCTGGGGACTGCTCATCAGCACGCTGGTGGCCGTTGCCCTGTTGCCGTGGGGCCTGGGCCTGTTGCTGGTCGGGCCGTGGCTGGGTCACGCGAGTTGGCACGCCTACCGCGGTTCGGTGCAATGGCTGCCGGATGCGGATGCCGCCCAGCCGCGCTCCTGAAACCGCCATATTGGCCGGCCGGTTTTGATCCGGTACCTGCGAACTGGTAAAGTGGCTGCAACAACCTGAAAGCACAAATTGGCAACTCCCAATTACGGATATGAAAAGCGCCAGAAAGAACTGGCAAAGAAGCGCAAGAAGGAAGACAAGCTCAAGCAAAAAGCCGAGCGCAAAGTGGGCGGCCCCGGCGACGACGACACCCCCCAGGACGACGGCACCCTGCAGCCATCGTCGCCAGCGCCAGACACACCGGCGCAACCCTGAGCGCCGCAGTGGCCAGCCGCCGCCGGTTCATGGCGCCTGGTTGAGCAGCTGTCTGGCCAGCGCATCCATCGCCGCCACCGACCCGTCGGTCGGGGTCAGGACCCGGGCGGTGACGAATTGTCCAAAGTTGCGGCGCATCGACTGCAGATAGACCGGGTCGTAGTGCATGGTCAGAAGCTCCTGCACAACCTGTTCGATCCGGCCCGACTGCACCAGTGTCTGCCAGCCCCGCACCACCGCCTTGCCACGAATCTCGCCCAATGCATTGAGTCGCTCGCAAAACGCTGGCGTATCACGGACGAAGAAGTCGTAGTCCTCCATCAGCAGTGCCACGCGCTCGGGGTCACCCAGCACGAGGTTGAGGCAGCTCCCCTGGCGCATGGCGTCAATCACGGCCACCGGCACCGCGACATTGCCGACCTTGCGGCTTTCGCTTTCGACAAATACCGGTCGCTCCGGCGCGAAGCGGCGCAAGGCGTCCCAGACCCGGGTATCGAATCCTTTTTGGGTCGGCTGCGCCTGGCCGGGAATCGCACCGAGCACGGAACTGCGGTGGCTGGCCAACGCCTCGAGGTCCAGCACCTGCGCACCACAACGCGACAATGCGTGCAGCAACCGCGTCTTGCCAGAGCCGGTGGTGCCGCACACCACCTGGAACCCGAGGCCGGCGGCCAGGCGGGCCGTGTCGGCGACCAGGGCCGCGCGAAACGCCTTGTAGCCGCCTTCGACCAGCGTGACGCGAAAACCGATCTGGTGCAGCACCAGCGACAGGGACCCGCTGCGTTGCCCGCCACGCCAGCAGTACACCAGCGGTTTCCAGTCCCTGGCCTTGTCCAGCACTTCGCGCGAGATGTGGTTGGCGATGTTGCGTGCGGCAATCGCGGCGCCGCGTTTCCTGGCCTCGAACGGATTGACCTGTTTGTAGACCGTGCCGATCTCGTGCCGCTGGTGGTTGTTCAGTGTGGGCCAGTTGGCGGCGCCGGGCAGATGGTCGGCCAGGAACTCGTCTTCGCTGCGGGCATCGATGATGGCGTCGAAGTCGTCGAGCCGCGCCAGCAGTTCGGTCGCGGGTACGGCGGTCAGGCTCACTTGAGCTGTTTCCTCAATTCAGGCCATACATTGGCAAGAATGATCGGATGGGCTTCCTCTTTGGGGTGGATCCGGTCGTTCTGGAACAACGCCGTCGGGTCGGCGCCGTCGGCAACCCCCTTGAGCAGGAACGGCACCAGCGCGGCCTTGTTGTTGCGCGCCACCTTGTCGAACACGGCCGCGAAGCGCGATGCATAGTCGCTGCCGTAGTTGGGCGGCACCTGCATGCCCACCAACAGCACCTTGGCGCCGGCCTTCTGAGCGGCCTGCGCCATCTGCCCGAGGTTGTCCTCGGTCATCTGCAGCGGCAGGCCACGCAGGGCGTCGTTGCCGCCGAGTTCGATGATCAGGTGGGTGGGTTTGTGTTGCGCCAACAGCGCTCCCAGGCGCGAGCGCCCGCCCGAGGTCGTGTCGCCGCTGATGCTGGCGTTGACGACGCGCGCGCTGATCGATTCGCTGGCCAACTTGCGCTCCAGCAGCGCGACCCATCCGGCGCCACGCTGCAGCCCGTATTCGGCGCTCAACGAGTCGCCCAGGACCACGATCGTGCGGGTCGGCGGGGGCAGGCTCGCGGGCACACGGGCCGTGCCTTGGCTGGCGGCGTAAGCCCCCACGGTCAGGGCCGCACCCATGGCCGCGATAAAGTGTCGTCGGTTCACAATAAAAAGCCTTTCATGCCACACCCAATTGCGCCCGCGATCATTTCGGTCGAACACGTATTCAAATCGGTCACCGACTCCACCGGCACCCTCGACATTTTGCGCGATATCGATTTCACGCTGGCCGAACGGGAGACGGTCGCCATCGTGGGAGCCTCCGGGTCTGGCAAGAGCACCCTGTTGTCGATCATCGCCGGCCTCGATACCCCAACAAGCGGCACGGTGCGTCTGGCCGGCCATGATCTGTTCGCCATCGACGAGGACCAGCGGGCCGCCTTGCGCGCGCAGAAGGTCGGCTTCGTGTTCCAGAGTTTCCAGTTGATGGGCAATCTCAATGCCCTCGAGAACGTGATGCTGCCGCTGGAACTTGGGGGCAGAAGGGATTCACGCAAGGCGGCCACCGAGATGTTGTCGCGGGTCGGCCTTTCCGCACGCCTGGGCCATTACCCCAAGGTGCTCAGCGGCGGCGAACAGCAGCGTGTGGCGCTGGCACGCGCCTTCGTGGTCCAGCCGGCCGTGTTGCTGGCCGACGAACCCACGGGCAGCCTGGATTTCGCCACCGGCGAGACCATCATGCAGTTGATGTTCGACCTCAACACCGAGCTCGGAACCACGCTGGTGCTGGTGACACACGACCGCGGCATCGCGCAACGCTGCGAACGGCGCATAACGATCGACGCCGGCCGCATAGTGGAGCCCGAACGCGCCGCGCGCGCATTAAACTGAGTCCCTTGCGGCCGCCATGCGACGGTCGCGATCAGGAAGGAGGTTTTCCGATGCCAACTCCTGTCGACCGATGCCGGATGCAGCCTCGCCGGCGCAAGCTGTTGGCCGGCTTTGCGGGCGCCGCAATTCTTCCGCTGGCGGCGGAGCGCGGCCGGGCTCAGGCACTGGCCCCATCCAGTCTGGTGTCGTGGACGCTGGCCACGACGCGACCCACGGGCATTCACGACCTGGCGCCGGCGCCCGACGGTGGTGTCTGGTACACAGCCCAGCGCAGCGGGCATCTGGGCCGGTTCGACCCGCGCAATGGCAGGAGCGAACTGCTGGCGCTGGGTGCCGGCTCCGCCCCCCACGGTGTTGTCGCCGGACCGGACGGCGCCGCGTGGGTCACCGACGGTGGCCAAAACGCGCTGGTGCGCGTCGCCTGGCCCAGCCGCGTGGTCACATTGTTCCCGCTGCCGGCAGGCACACCGTATGCCAACCTCAACACCTGCGCATTCGACGGCGCCGGTGACCTGTGGTTCACCGGCCAGAGCGGCTACGTCGGCAAGCTTTCCGTGCGCACCGGCCACGTACTGGTCAAGGAGTCACCACGCGGGCGCGGTCCGTATGGCGTCTGCGCCACGCCGAAGGGCGACATCTGGTGGTGCTCGCTGGCGGGTTCCTTCATCGCCCAGATCGATCTGCGCAATGGCGATTCGCGCATCGTGGAACCTCCGACCAGGAACCAGGGAGCGCGGCGGGTGTGGTCCGACAGCCGTGGCCGCATCTGGGTCAGCGAGTGGAACAGCGGCAACCTGTCGCTGCACGACCCGGCGCTGGGCACGGGGGCCAACAGCTGGCGCGCCTGGAAGGCGCCTGGCGACAACCCGCGTGTGTATGCCGTCTACGTGGACGACAAGGACAAGATCTGGTGTACCGACTGGAGCGCCAATACGGTGCTGCGCTTCGATCCGCTGGGCGAACGCTTCGAGTCGATCACGCTGCCGCGCGCCGGCGCGTCGATACGCCAGATCCTGGGCCGCCCCGGCGAGGTGTGGTTGCCCGAGAGCGGCACCGAGCACATCTCGGTGATCCGCACCGCTTAGCAACCCTCCCTATGCAGGTGACAAGTGGGTGTTGGCCGTTCGACAGGCTCAGGGCCAACGGTGTCTTGAAAAACCGGGAGCCTCACGAAGTGCGCGGCGGGCTGCGCCGCAGCATCGCGTGCACGACGCCTTCGGCGACGCCCCGGAGCGCCGGTCGATAATCGCAGCATGCCTTCCCCCAAAATTTTGTTCGGATTCCACGCCGTTGGCGTGCGCCTGCGCACTGCGCCGCAATCCGTGGTCGAGGTCCATGTCGACGCCAGCCGGCGCGACGCGCGCATGCGGCAATTCGTCGAGCGCGCCACCGAAGCCGGTGTGCGCCTGCTCGAATCCGACGGGCTGCGGCTCTCCAAGTTGTGTGGCAGCCACGGGCACCAGGGCGTGGCCGCACGGGTGCGCGAGATCGCGCAGATCCATTCCCTTGACGAGGTGCTGGAGAACCTGGAAGCGGCGCAGTCGGCATTGCCTGCCGCCGAACGCGACGCGCCGCTGATCCTGGTGCTCGATGGCGTGACCGACCCGCACAACCTGGGCGCCTGCCTGCGGGTCGCGGATGGCGCGGGAGCACACGCCGTGATCGCGCCCAAGGACCACGCCGCCGGCATCAACGCCACCGTCGCCAAGGTTGCCAGCGGGGCGGCGGAAACCGTGCCGTATTTCATGGTGACCAACCTGGCGCGCACGCTCAACGAACTCAAGGAACGCAGCATCTGGGTGATTGGCACCGGCGACACCGCGGCCAGGACGCTGTACCAGGCCGACCTGCGTGGTCCGGTGGCGCTAGTGTTGGGCGCCGAAGGGGCCGGCATGCGCCAACTCACCTCGAAGACCTGTGATGAACTGGTGTCGATCCCGATGCGTGGCGCGGTGGA
>JANMYG010000184.1:0-3804 GCA_031381865.1 Betaproteobacteria bacterium
ACCGTCTGGTCCACGGTGGTGCCGGTGATTAGGATCACACCGGTATTGAGCGATGTGGCAATTGCCGCTGCCACTTCGCTGTAGATCGCGAGACGCATTCCGTCGCCGACCGGACCTGCAAGGCCTACGAATACTTCGGTCATTTTCTGGATCAACTGCTGCAGCGCCTGCGTCTTTTTCATCAGGTCGCCGTTGATCAGCGTGCCGCCACCGTCGGTACGCGCCGGGTCCACGTTCTTCAGGTCGGTGCCGGCGGGCAGGCCGAGCGCCGTGTTGAGCTGGTCGACAGTCATGCCTTCGGCCAGCAAGGTGGTCAGCGGCGTGACCACGGTCGAGCCGGCAGGCGCCTTCAGCTTGCCCGCAAATTGCAGGCCGGTGTCGACGCTGGTACCGCCGATCACCACGATCCCCGCAGCGCAGGAAGGGGAGAACTTGAAGAAGCCGCTCGAATCGGTCGTCACGCTGGTTTCGCCAAAGCTGGCAGTTCCGTCGCCATTGCTGTCGCACACCACGGTGGCCGCGCTCAGGTAACCGTCCACCGCGAAGCCGCTCGTGCCCGACACCGCGGGGCTCGATGCGCCGCCACCGCCGCAGGCGGTGACCAGCATGCCCACCGCCAGGGCGCTCGCCGCCAGCGCTAGGGGTTTTGTGAATTGACGCATGGGATTGGCTCCTGGCAGGTGGGTGGCGAACTGTGGCCGAAACTAAGAAAGCGCATTCATGAAACCGCTTTCAAGAGATCATAAACTTCGCACCGGGATTTGCAATAGGCCCTTACTAGGGCTTTCCCTTAGCCGGTGCTAAAGGTTTTCCCTTGCCCGGGCTAGTTCCGGTATACCCGGACGTACTCGATCTCCATCTGGAGCGGGAAAGCGTTGTCGTCCACGGCGCCGCCGAGGTCGCCCCCGATGGCCAGATTGAGTATCAGATATTGCGGATGGTCGAACGGCCAGCGAGTGGCGTCGCCGGTCCCCGGGTTCGGGTACGAGAAGTAGTTGACGTTGTCGACACCGATCACGATCCGGTCTGCGTCCCAAGTCAACTGGTAGTTGTGAAAGGCGGTGCAGGCGTCGACCAGAGCCGCCCTGGCGCCCTGGCCCGGGCCAAGCGAGCCATTGAAGTAGTTGTAGGCCCGGGTGTGGATGGTGCCCAGCACCTCGCCCTTGTTCTGTCCGGTCTGTTCCAGGATGTCGATCTCGCCTTCATCGGGCCAGGTGCCGCCGACCCCCAGCATCCAGATCGCGGGCCAGGTACCGCGGCCGCAGGGCAGCTTGGCGCGCACCTCCACGAAGCCGTAAGTCCAGCTGGCCTTGCCGCGCGTGAGCAAGCGCGCCGAAGTGTAGTTCTGGCCGCCGTAGTCGCTCGCGGTGGTCAGGTTTTCGCGGCGCGCGGTGATGATCAACCGGCCGCCTTCGACACGCGCGTTTTCGCTGCGCGCGCGGGCGTAGTACTGAAGTTCGTTGTTGTACCAGCCCAACCGGTTGCGATCGGTGTCGTAGTCCCACTTCGCCGGGTCGGGCAGTCCGGCGACGTCGAATTCATCGGACCAGACCAGGGTTCGACCCGGCATGGCGCCGGGCAAGGGCACGACAGGGGCAGGGCTGGCAACCGCCGGCGCGGCAACGCCGTCGGCAGCGCCACCCCCGCCGCCGCCACAGGCTTCCAGCACCAGGCAAGCGACCATGACGAAGGTACGAACAATCACGCCGCGTGCGCCACCTGGCGGCAGGCGGGGTGACGAGCACAGAGTGTCGACCAAAGGCGGTTGCCCCGGCACTACTCGATCACCACGTAGTCCCCGCACACGTGCACGATCGACGCGCGCGTCTTGGTGCTCGCGACCTCATGGCTCTCGGAAGACAGCCGGGCATTCAGGAACGCGTTGGCGCCACTTTTCAGGCCGTCTTCGGCGATGCCGCGCAAGACGCCCTTGAGCCGCTCCACATAGTCGGGCGTGCCGGCGTACTCGAAAAACCTGCATTCGAAGCCACGGACTTCCTTGATCTGCCAGCCAACCGGAGCCTGCAGCGAGGACGTAAAGAAACTTCCGACTTTTTGCTTGCCCTGCCCGGCAGATGGCTGCGCCGTGGTCGGCTGGGCGCCCGGCTGGCAGGCGGTCAGGCAGAGGACGGTCAAGGCGCACAGAAGGTACTTCATGGTGGTCGTGGGTTGGGGTGGATCGGAGAACCAGCATCCCGCAACAAGGGTTGCGGGCTGCCTGCAATTGCCACTGGTTACTGGGTGCGCCCCAGCGTGCCCGGCGCCACGCTCAGACTCTTGCCGTCGCTGAATTTCACGGTCAGGGGCGCCTTCGACGCGTTGTAGGCCAGGTAGGTCTTGCGGCCGTCGGGGCGCTTGAACACCGAATACAGCGTCGTGTCGGCGGTGACGCCGAAGTCCGGCAGACCCATCTCCTGCAGGCTCAGCATCCAGTGCAGGGTGTGGGTGCGGGTATCGCCGTCCTCGACGCTGCCAAAACGGTTCCATTGCGCGAGCGCCGCCGCGGGGTCGGCCAGCGCCAGGTACTTGGCGAAGATGTCCTGCCAGACGTCCTTGGGCGGCGGATTGGGCGGGAACTTGCCGATCGCGTTGTAGCTGTCGGTCTCGGGTTTCAGCGCGGCGACATTGCGTTTGATGTAGGCCGGGTCGCGCCCGAGGTAGGTCGAGAAAGTGGTGACCGGCAGCAGGTTGATGCCCTTGGTCTGCCGTGGCTCGTCGGTCCACCAGGTCTTGTGCGCGTACCTGCCGCCAAACACCCAGCTGGCTTCGACGTTCTTGTATTCAGGCGGGAACACCTGCTTGTGGATGTCGAACCAGTAGTGGCTGACGGCGTCGATCTCGGTGGTGTACAGGTAGATGCCGAGGTCGCGCAGTTCACGGTTGTTGGTGGCCTCGCCCCACAGGATCAGGCTGGCCCATGCGTTGATGGCCTCGGACGTGGATTCCTGGCCGTTGCCAAAGTCGTACAGGCCGACGCCCGACGCCATCGAGAAGCCGGAGTAGGGGTCGAACGGACGCAGGAACGGAAAGTCGGCGCGGCCGCGCTGCGCCGTGGCGATGTCGGACACCAGCAGGTCCACCATGCCGCCCCATTTGTCCTTGGCCCCCCAGGCCGGGTCGCGCAGTGTGAGTTCAGCCGCCGCGCGGATCCAGTAGCCATAGTGAAAGTGGTGGTCGTTCATCTCGGCGACCGCGAAAAACTCGTCCGGGTAGGTGACGACCGTGCCCAGCCCCTTGTCATAGTGAAAGTAGCTGCGGCCAGCGCCGCTGAACCACCACTCCATGCGCTCCCTGGCCAGCGTCACCAGTTGGTCACGCGCGTCGAGGTCTCCCTGTTGCTCGGCCACGGCCGCCAGCTGCGTGGCGCGGGTCAGGCCCTTGCCCTGCCAGTAGGCGCTGACGCGCCAGTTGTCCTTGTTCTCGCGCCCGGGGATGAGTTCGCGGCGCTTGCGCAGATCGACCTTGAGCAGGTCGTTCAGCTCGCCGGCGCCCGTGCCCTCCTTGATGCCCGGCCAGTGCGGCAGAACACCGCTGTATGTGCGTTCGATCTTGAACTGGCTGGCGGCCAGCAGCCGGATCTTGCCGCGGATGCTGTCGTAGGACGGGCCCAGCTTGTCGGCGACCGACGCATTGTTGAACCACTGGTGCGGGTACAGACCCAGTAGCGGCCCGTTGTCGGCGCCTTCCATCACGCGCGTCTTGGCCGTGAATGTGGTTTCGACCTTGCTGCTGGCGGGGTCGAAGCGCCATTCGACGCGCGTGTCCTGCAGGAAGGCGTAGGCATGGCGGGTCAGCAGCGCCAGG
>JANMYG010000292.1:0-22553 GCA_031381865.1 Betaproteobacteria bacterium
TGCGGTCGGTGCTGCGCCCGACTGCCCTGCGATGCTCGGTCTTGCGGCCGCGTCGCGGAACTCGCTGCGTTCGCTGCGCTCTCTACGCTCAGACAGCCGCGACGAGTCAGTTGACGAGTCGCGCTGCGCGCGAGGCCGCAAGCCCTGCGCTTCTCGGCGCACCAGAGGCGCGCTGCGGCCTGGGCGCACGCGCCTTTGCGGGGACGGTATTGGCATGCGGGCATTCGGGGCCCGGAAGCCCGAACACCACAAGCGCAGCGTCGCGCCAGGTGGCACCCGGCGGGGGCGAACTCTGGGGCGCCGAGGAGCGCAGCCCAGGGGTCGGCGCGCGCAGCGCGCTTCGTCATCATTCTCATCGCGGTTGTTTGAGCGCAGAGAGCGCAGCGAACGCAGCGAGTTCCGCGATGCGATCCCTGGGCGAGCACCGCAGGGCAGTCGGGCGCAGCACCGACCGCCCCAGTGTGAGCTCCCGCCGGGTGCCACCTGGCGCGACGCGGTGAGGCAGCACACGTGGCATGACTTGCGACAACCTGGGCGATCCTGGATCCCGGCCTGCGCCGGGATGACAGCCTTGGCCGGGATGACAACATCCGTCCGGATGGCGAGCGACCGCAATGGGCCGCAGGCGGCCATCGATGTCCGCGACCAGATTGGGCGCTTGCTTTGTACACGCTCCACTCTCATGTTCCCCGGCGCTGGGCGCCTTCCGGGACGCATGAAACGCGGGGACCATTCGGGGAACGCTACGCAACCGGCTTTGCCGGGGCGCTGGTGTTGCCTTCTTGAGGGGGATACGGCTACTTGCGTCATCGGCTTGCGCCGATGACGCGGCAGCGAGCGGTAACAGGGGTGTTTCACTTCAGCGGGCGGCAGTGGCAACATGGCCGGGGTCGCCGTGTTTCTGCACCAGGGTCCAGCCCGCCAGCGCGATCAATACGCTCCAGAACCAGACGCCGTTGGTCAGCGGAAATACCGTGCCGTCCATGCGGGTGCCCAGCCAGGCGCCCATCCCGAATGCGGCCAGCATCATGACGAAACCATTGAGCGCCGAGGCCGCGCCGGCGGCCTGCGGGAACGGACCAACCGCGCCGCTTTGGCCGCACGGCTGGTGCACCCCGTGTGCCAGCATGAAGACGTAATACGGCAGCATGATGGCCCAACCGCCGTAAGGTCCGCTGCTCACGCCAGCCAGCGCCAGCACACCCAGCAGCGTGCCGCTGCCCAGCGTCATGCCGCTGGCGACCGCCACGGTGCGGCGCACGCCCAGGCGCGGCAGCAAACGCCGGCACATGAAGGTGCCCAGCATGTACGAGAACGACATCGAGAACATCAGCAATCCGTAATGCGTCTTGCTGAAATGCAGCACCTGGATGAACACGAACGACGACGATGCCAGGAAGGTGAACAAGCCGCCATAGGATGCCGCCGACAGTGCCGAATAGGCCAGGAAGGTCGGATTGCCCGCGATTTTTCGCCAGGTGCGCAGCAACGTGGCCGGCGCGAGCGCCTGCGGGTTCAGACGCGGCACAGTCTCCTCGAATCGCCACACCACCAGGGCCAGCGAAGCGGCGCCAAAAACCGCCAGCGTCAACAGCGCGACACGCCAATTGAACAGATCGGACAGCAGGCCGCCCAGCGGCGCGCTCAGGCAGGCGACGACGCCCAGTCCGGACAGCGCCTTCGACATCACGCGTGCGCCGTCGACCGGTGTGTACAGGTCGCGGATGATGGCGCGGGCACACATCACGCCAGCCCCCATCGCCGCGCCTTGCAGGGTGCGCCACAGGATCAGAAGGTCCATGGAGGTAGCCATCGCGCTGCCGATCGCGGCGACGATATAGGCCGACAGGCCCGCCAGCAGGATCGGGCGCCGCCCGAAACGGTCGGACAAGGGGCCCCAGATCAATTGCGACAGTCCGAACGCCAACAGCAGCGCTGTGAGCGTGAGTTGCGCTCGGGCCATCGGCGCGCCAAAGCCGTCCGTGAGCGCGGGCAGGGCCGGCAGGTAGAGATCGGTCGTGATCGGTTGCACGCCGAGCAACGCAGAAAGTATCAGCACCACCACACCGGCAGGCATGCTGCGGGCGTTGGTGGTGGGCGGGACGATGGCGGAGGTTGGTCGGGAAGGCATGGACACGCGGGGCACTGGCCGCCGCCGGTGATGCGGCCGTGGCGCAGCAGGCCGAGGGTAGCAGATGAGCGGCGCGCGCCCAGACACGCCCGGGTTATTTCAGGTCGAACAGTTGGGCGATCGCCTGCCGGTACTGTGGAAGTCCGACCGCATTGGTGTTGTGGTGCGAGCCGCCGTCCACCAGCACGAAGGCCTTGGGACTGCGCGCCGCCTCGAACAGCCGGCGGCCCAGTTCGGGCTTGATCAGGTTGTCTTCGGCGCCGTGCACCACCAGCAGCGGCGAGCCGATCGTCGCCACTTTCTTGACCGCCTCGAAGCGCTGTGTGATCAGCCCGCCGACCGGCAGCCAGCCCCACTTCATCGACCCGACCACGTCCGGCAGCGAGGTGAAGGTGCCTTCGACGATGGTGCCGGCCTCGTCGCTCACCTGGCTTGCCAGGTCAATGGCGATGGCGCCGCCGAGTGAATGGCCGAAGATGTAGCGTGGGCGATCCGGGTACCGTGCGGCCAGCCAGTCCCACGCGGCGCGCGCGTCCTCGTAGGCGAGTGCTTCCGATGGCGCGGACGGGTCGCTCTTGCCAAAACCGCGGTAGTCCAGTGCCAGCACCGAGAATCCGAGCTCGTGCATGCGCCGCGCACGGAAGGCCGAACTGGTGACGTTCCAGCGCGATCCGTGCAGGTAGAGCAGCACCGGCGCCGTGGCCGCAACCGCGCCGGGTTTTGGCGGCGCGGCATGCCACAAGGCGTGCAGGCGGACATGGCGACCCGACAACGCGGAGTCGAACTCGACCCACACGTCCTCCATGTCGCGTGCCGCGCCAGCGCCGCCCCAGGTGCGGTCGCTGGGCTGGAAGATCCATTCGCCCTGCTTCTCGTCCAGCGTCGCACAGCCGATCAGCACGCCGAGAGCACACAGGACTACGGTGGAGAGGCGCCAGCGTTTCATCGTCGGAAGGAGTTCGGTATGCGGTGAAAGTTCCGATGCCGCAGTCGCGCGTCAGCGCCCACGCAGGAACAGGTTGTCCAGTTCCCTGATGGTCAACTGGCGCCAGGTCGGACGGCCGTGGTTGCACTGGTCGGAGCGTTCGGTGGCCTCCATCTGGCGCAGCAGGGCGTTCATTTCTTCGACCGTCAGTTTGCGGTTGGCGCGCACCGCGCCGTGGCAGGCCATCGTCGACAGCAGTTCATAACGCGCGCGTTGCACCACCGTGCTGGCCTCGTGTTGCGCCAGTTCGGCCAGCACGCTGCGCGCGAGTTCCACCGCGTCGCCGTGCGCCAGGGTGCTGGGCACGGCGCGGACCGCCAGGCTGGTCGCGGACAGGGGCGTGATTTCGAGCCCGAGTGTTGCCAGTGTGTCGGCATGCGCCTCGACTGTGGCCACTTCCTGTGCGGTCGCGGCGAAGTTGGCGGGCAGCAACAAGGGCTGGCTGGCCAGAGCCGCGCGGGCGTCGCCACCCGCGGTGGCATCGAGTTGTGTCTTGAGCCGTTCGTAGACGATGCGTTCGTGGGCTGCGTGCATGTCCACAATGACCAGGCCGTGTGTATTCTCGGCCAGGATGTAGATGCCCTGCAGCTGGGCCAGGGCGCGGCCGAGCGGCCACGTGCCGGACAGTTCGCGGGTCGGGTGAACTGGCGCCTCGTCCACCGACTGCGCCACGCTTTCGCGCATGGTTGCTGGCGCAGGTGGCGTGCCTGATTCCGACTCCGACGCGGCGGCGCCGGGCGCCCGGACGACCGGCCACAAGGCTTCGAAGTCCGACACCCGGTGGCCCGCGGCGGACCCGAAGTTCATCGCTGGTTGCACCCAGCCGCTCCAGGCCCCGGCAGGGCGCGGTGCATTGGGTGGCGCGGGCGGTGAGTCCGCGTCGCTGTGCGGCCCTGCTGCCACGCGGGGCACGGCCAGCGTGTCTTCGACCGCATGGCGCACCGCCTGGTGGATTTCACGGCTGTCACGAAAACGCACCTCGATCTTGGTCGGGTGCACGTTGACGTCCACACGCGCCGGGTCGATATCGACGTACAACACATAAACCGGCTGGCGCTGACCATGTAGCACATCGTCGTAGGCGCTGCGCACCGCATGCGAAAGCACCTTGTCGCGCACGAAGCGCCCGTTGACGTAACAGAACTGCTGGTCGGCACGTGCGCGCGCGGCATCGGGAATCCCGACCCGGCCGCGCACCCGCACCGGATGCTGGGCGTCACGGCGCGTTTCGGCGCCGTGCGGTGCACCGGTGCGGTAGTCCAGTGCGATCGAGCGTTGCACGAAGTCGGCGCCCAACACGTCGGCCATCCGATCTTCGAGTGCTGCTGGCAGCAGCTCGCCTGCACCCTCCGGGCCGGTGCGCCGGCGCCACTGCTCGATCAGGCGGCCCTCATGCCAAATGGCGAAACCCGCGTCCGGTCGCGCCAGCGCCGCACGCCGCACTGCTTCGACGCAATGGGCCAGTTCGGTCGCGTCGGTCTTGAGAAACTTGCGCCGCGCCGGGGTGCTGTAGAACAGCTCCTTCACCTCCACCGTCGTTCCGCCGCCGCGCGCAACCGGTCGCAGTTCGCCGGTACGCCCGTCCAGCGCAAAAGCGCCCGCGGCACCGAGCGCGCGTGAAGACAACACACAGTCGGCAATGGCATTGATGGCCGCCAGCGCTTCGCCCCTGAAGCCGAAGGTCGATACCGATTCCAGTTCGTGCAGGCTGCTGATCTTGCTGGTGGCATGGCGCCGCAGCGCCAGGTGCAACTCCTCGCGCACGATGCCGCCGCCGTCGTCCTCGACCGAAATCAGCCGCACGCCGCCGGCCAGCAGCCGCACGGTGACCTGCGACGCTCCGGCGTCCAGCGCGTTGTCGATCAACTCGCGCACCACCGATGCCGGGCGCTCCACGACCTCGCCGGCAGCGATCTGGCTGACCAGTTCATCGGGCAGCTCGCGTATGACGCGGCGCGGGGCAGGGGCGAGGACGGCGTTCACCGGGCCATTTTAGTTGCGGCATCACGGAGCCTTCACTGAAACTGCGGTTTGGCCCCGGCCCGCGGCTGCAGGGATAATCCGGCCCCATGGAACTTGTCGCCCTCATCCTGGATTTCGTACTGCACGTGGACCGCTACCTGGAGGCGTTCGTCCAGAATTACGGCGCATGGGTCTATGCGCTGTTGTTCCTGATCATTTTTGTAGAGACCGGCGTCGTGGTGATGCCGTTCCTGCCCGGCGACTCCCTGTTGTTCGTGGTCGGTGCCATGTGTGGCGTGGGCCTGATGAATTTCCCGCTCGTGGTCGGCCTGCTGTTGGTTGCGGCAGTGATGGGAAACCAGTCGAACTACAGCATCGGCCGTTATTTCGGTCCGAAGGTATTCCAGTGGGAAGACTCAAGGCTGTTCAACAAGCGCGCCTTCAACCAGGCACACGATTTTTACGAGCGTTATGGCGGCATCACGATCGTGGCCGCGCGTTTCATGCCGTTCCTGCGCACCTTCGCCCCGTTCGTGGCTGGCGTGGCCCAGATGTCGCGCGGCAAGTTCACGTTCTACGACGTGACGGGCGGCGCGTTGTGGGTGGGCGGCATCATCACCGTGGGTTACTTCTTCGGCAACATCCCGTTTGTGAAAACCCACCTCGACAAGATCATCTGGGCCATGATATTGGTCCCCGGCTTGCTGGTCTTGCTGGGCGCATGGAAGGCCCGGCGCAAGTCCAGGATCACCAAGCTGGTGTGATGCCCGCCCGGGCGCGGCACTTCCGTGTCCGCCGCCCGCCCGCCCGCTCCAGCGCAGGCCGGCGCTCCCTCGTACTGCTTCGATCGCGCGGCGATTGACATGTGTCAACTTCGATCGCGGCGCGTGGCACGACACTGCACCGCGACGCGTGGGGATTTTGGGTGCTGGCTCCAATACGGTTCGCTTTACCTGTGTCATTGCGGCCCCGGATCAGGTCCGGGGTTTCAGCACCCGCAATCCATGGATGCCGGATCATGTCCGGCATGCCAAACCGAACTGTATTGGTGCCAGCTCCCCTTGAACCTTGACGCGATGACCGACGACGCCGGCGTGGCGGTCGGCCCGCGCCGCGATTGCGCCCAGACGATGCCAAGGAGCCACCCATGTTCAGCAGCCTGATGCCCCAACGCAAGGAGTTCTTCGAACTGCTCGCAGCCCACTCCGACCGGGTGGTTGCCGGCGCCAACGCCACATTGCGGCTGGTCAATGGCCTGGGCCAGGGCACAGAGGACATACCGGTGCTCGTGGCCGAGGTCAACATGAACGAGACAAGCGCCGACAAGATCAAAGCCGAGCTGATCACGCTGTTGCACAAGTCCTTCACCACACCCATCAACCGCGACCAGATCCACACCCTGACGATCGAACTCGACAACGTGGTCAATGCGTTGCGGGAGGTGGCCAATGCGGTGGGCATGTACAACATCACCCAATCCACCGTCGAGGCACGCGAGATGGCGTCCCTCGGTGCCGACGCCTGCATGCGGCTGAACCGCGCGGTGATGGCGCTGCCGCACAAGAACCGCAACCAGGAAACGGTCAACCTGTGCAAGGAGATCGACGCGATCGAGTCGCAGGCGGACCGGGTGCAGCGCAAGGCGATCAGCCAATTGTTCGAGGGCGCAAGCACCATCTGGTGGGCATTGAAGATGCGCGAGTTCTATTCGCTGCAGGAGAACGTGCTCGACCGGTGCGAGGACGCGGCCAAGACGATCGAAGAAATCCTGATCGAAAACTCCTGACCGGCGCACCACCATGGAACATGCAACCATCAGTCTCTGGTCGCTGGCGCTGCTGATCGCCGTGGCACTGGCTTTTGACTTCATGAACGGCTTTCATGACGGTGCCAATTCGATATCGACGATCGTGGCCACCGGAGCACTGACGCCCAAGCAGGCCGTGGTGTTCGCGGCCTTTTTCAATTTTGCCGCGTTGTGGGTGTTCCAGCTCAGTGTGGCGGCCACCATCGGCAAGGGCACCGTCCTGCCGGCCATGGTCGACCATTACGTCATCTTCGGTGCGCTCGTGGGGGCCCTGGCGTGGAACATCATCACCTGGTATTTCGGCATTCCGTCCTCGTCGTCACACGCGCTGATAGGCGGTCTGGTCGGGGCCACGGTCGTCAAGGCGGGTGGCTTTTCCCCGATCATCTGGAGCGGTTTTGGCAAGACGCTGATCTTCATCATCATCTCTCCGCTGGTGGGGTTTTTCATCGGCGGCATGCTCATGGTGCTGGTGGCCTGGCTGTTTCGCAACCAGACGCCGTACCAGGCGGGCAGGTGGTTCAAGCATGGGCAGTTGCTCGCGGCGGCGGCCTACAGCCTGGGCCACGGCGGCAACGACGCGCAAAAAACCATCGGCATCGTCTGGCTGCTGATGATCACCGCCGGCCTGTCGACCACCGATGTCAATACCTTGCCGATGTGGGTGGTGTACGCCTGTTATTCGGCTATCGCCTGGGGCACCTACCTCGGCGGCTGGCGGATCGTGAAGACGATGGGCACCAAGATCACCCGGCTCACCTCCGTCAGCGGCTCGTGCGCGTCGATGGGCGGGGCGATCAGCCTCGGTATCGCGACACTCGGCGGCATCCCGGTGTCCACCACACACACGATCACCGGCGCCATCGTGGGCGTTGGCGCAGCCCAGGACGTCAAGGCGGTGCGGTGGGCGATCACCTTCAACCTCGTGATCGCCTGGCTGCTGACGATCCCGGCGTCGGGCTTGATCGCGGCGTTGTTCTGGTACGTGGGCCGCAGCTTTCTATAACGCGCGGCAACTGAAACAAGGGGCCCTTCGCAGGAGACCGAACCATGCTCAACAACGTCATGCCGCAACGCGGCGTATTCTTCAGCCTGCTGTCGTCGCACACCGATCGCATGGTGGCCGCCGCCGACGCCACATTGCGTCTGGTCACCGGGCTTGGCAATCCGCACGTCGACAGCGCCGCGCTGATCGACGAGGTCAATCTCAACGAGACCAGCGCCGACGACATCAAGGCGCAGTTGATCAAGCTGCTGTACGAGTCGTTCACCACACCGATCAACCGCGACCAGATCCACACGCTGACGCTGGACCTGGACCGGGTGATCGACGCGCTGCAAAGCGTGGCGAATTCGATCGCGACGCACCATATCACCGGCTCCACGGCGCGCGCGCGCGAACTGGCGTCGCTCGGGTCGGATGCCTGCATCCGGCTCAGCCGGGCGGTCCATGCGCTGGCGGGACGCGAGCGCGTCAAGGAGATCGTCCAGCAGTGCCAGGAAGTCGACCAGATCGAGTCCCGCGCCGACGAAGTCATGCGCCTGGCCGTGACCCAGTTATTCGAGCGCGAGGGCGACGAAGCCGCCGCCTGGCACGCGATGAAGATGCACGGCTTCTACTTCATGCAGGCGGCCGTGCTCGATGGCAGCAAACGCGCGGCCAAGACGCTCGAGGAAATCCTGCTGGAGAACGCGTGAGCGTTGCTGGGCTTGGCCGGCGCGAGGCGACCGAAGTCCGCGCGCATTATCTTGCGCGCCGCGGCGTTGCCTTGCACTTGGCCGGCGGCGCTGGAGCGCGCGGCAGTGCCGGGCGGCCTACCAGCAGCTGGTCCAGCGCGCCGACGTTCTCGGGGTCGCGCTGGGTGTAAGGCACGCTGAGCAGCACGTGGCGCATGGCGTTCAGGCGCGCGCGGTTCTTGCAGTCGGAGTTGATCACCGTCCACGGCGCCTCCATCGTGTCGGTGGCGCTGAACATGGCCTCATTGGCACGCGTGTATTCGTCCCATTTGTCCATCGAGGCCACATCGACGGCACTCAGCTTCCATTTCTTCAGCGGATCGATCTCGCGTTGTTTGAAGCGGCGCGACTGCTCCTTGCGGCTGACGGAAAACCAGAACTTGATCAGTCGTATGCCGCTGTGGATCAGCTGGCGTTCGAACTCCGGCGCCTGCAGCAGGAACTCGCGGTACTCGGCCTCGCTGCAAAACCCCATGACGCGCTCCACCCCCGCCCGGTTGTACCAGGAGCGGTCGAACAGGACGATTTCGCCGGCTGTGGGCAGGTGCTTGACGTAACGCTGGAAATACCACTGGCTGCGCTCGGCATCACTCGGTTTTTCCAGCGCCGCCACGCGCGCGCCGCGCGGGTTGAGGTGCTCCGTCATGCGCTTGATGGTGCCGCCCTTGCCAGCCGCGTCGCGGCCTTCGAACAGAATGACGATGCGCTCGCCTTCGGCCTTGACCCAGGTCCACATCTTGAGCAGTTCGACCTGCAGCCGGTAGTTTTGCTCCTCGTAGGTCCTGGCCGATAGCCGGTGCCGGTACGGATACGCACCCGGGCGCTTGTCATTGGACAATTCCAGGTCGGGGTTGGACCCTGGGTCGACGCCGTCGCGCCGACCGTCGAGTTCGGCCTTGAGGGCCTTGCGTACGGCGTCGGCGTCGGCTGGCGCCAGGCCACCCAAGGCCGCGCGCAGCAGTTTTGCCTGTTCTGCCTTGTTGCGGCCGAGGTGCGTCATCACGTAGCGCAGTGCTTCCACTTTTTGCTCCTGGCGCGCCGCCATGATCTCGCGCACCGCCGCCGGCATCGCGCCGGCCCGCCCGGCCGCATGCGCTGGGACGGGCGTCGTATGTTTCGACGGTTTGTCCGGTTTGGCAACGTCGACGATTCCATGCGCCCGGGTGCCGGGCTGCGCGACTTTCTTCTTCGGCCCAGGCTTGGCCGGGATCGAAGGTTTTTTGGACCGGGATTGCACGGCGTTCATTTCGCAGTCGACTCCAGAAGATGCTTCGTGACATTTTCATGACAGAAACCCGACCGGCGTTGACATGAGTCAAATGGTGTATTGGCTGCAGTGATTTACTCGGTGGCAATAGTCATCGGTCCGGTTGCCGATCTGTCCTGATTCCAACAGCGCACAACGGTCCGGCCGCTGCGTTGCGCCTGAAGCATTCGCCGCCCGCATGAACTCCACGCCTGGTTCCCGATCTCCTGCTCGCACTGCGGCGTCCGAGCGCCTGGCGCGATGGGCGCCCGGGCTGGCCACGCTGCTGGACTACCGCGCGTCCTGGTTGACGAGCGACCTGCTCGCCGGCCTGGTGCTGACCGCCATCCTGGTGCCGGTGGGCATGGGTTACTCCGAAGCCTCGGGCCTGCCCGCAATTTATGGTTTGTACGCGACCATCGTTCCGCTGATCGCGTACGCGGTGTTCGGTCCGAGCCGCATCATGGTGCTGGGCCCGGACTCCACGCTGGCGCCGGTGATCGCGGCGCTGACCGTGCCGCTGGCAGCGGGCAGCGTCGAACACGCGGTCGCCCTGGTCGGCATGCTGGCCGTGTTGTCGGGAGCGTTCTCGTTGTTGATCGGGCTGGCGCGGCTCGGGCTGGTCGCCGACCTGCTGTCCAAACCGATACGGCTCGGTTTCATGAACGCCATTGCGCTGACCGTGCTGATCGGCCAGTTGCCCAAGCTGTTCGGCTTTTCGGTCAAGGCCGAAGGGTTGCCGGACAAGACGCTGGTTTTGCTGCAGGGCATTGCGAACGGCGGCACCAACCCGGCAGCCCTGGCGATCGGTGCGTCCTGCCTGGCGCTGATCCTGCTCGTGCGGCGCTACCGGCCGCGCTGGCCCGGCATCCTGGTCGCGGTCGTGCTGGCGACCGTGGTTTCAGCCTGGTTCGACCTCGCCGGCACGATGCAGCTCGCCGTGGTTGGTGGCTTGCCGCAGGGGCTGCCGGCGTTTCGCATCCCCCATGTCAGCATGCGCGAACTGGTGCAGTTGTTGCCGGGGGCGGCGATCATCTCCCTGCTGTCGTTCGCCGACACCAGCGTGTTGTCGCGCTCGCTGGCGCAACGCGGCAGTTATGGCGTCAGCCAGAACCAGGAAATGGTGGCGCTGGGCGTTGCCAACATCGCCTCCGGGTTGTTCCAGGGCTTTTCGATCAGCAGCAGCGCATCACGCACGCCGGTGGCGGAAACCGCCGGGGCCAGGACCCAGGTCACCGGCCTGGTCGGCGCCGTGGCCATCAGCCTGTTGCTGTTGGTCGCGCCCGACCTGCTGCGCAGCCTGCCCGGTGCGGCGCTGGCCGCCGTGGTGATCGCCGCGTGTCTGTCGTTTGCGGATGTGCCGGCGATGTTCGCGTTGTACCGGTTGCGCCGCGTCGAGTTCGCGCTGTCGCTCACCAGCTTCGTGGGTGTGGCCTTTGTCGGCGTGATCGAGGGCATTTTCATCACCATCGGGCTGGCCATGCTGGTGCTGGTGTGGAACGCCTGGCATCCGCATTTCGCGGTGCTGGCGCGTGTCGACGGCACCAAGGGCTACCACGATGTGGTGCGCCATCCGGAAGGGCGGTTCGTGCCGGGGCTGGTGTTGTTTCGCTGGGATGCGCCGCTGTTCTTTGCCAACGCCGAGATCTTCCGCGAGCGGGTGCATCGCGCGGTGCTGCTCGCCACCACAGCCACGCGTCGGGTGGTGGTGGCCTCGGATGCGATCACCGACGTGGACGTCACGGCGGCGGACACCCTCGCCACCTTGCACGACGAGTTGCGCCAGCAGGGCATCGAATTGTGGTTCGCCGGCATGAAGGGCCCGGTCAAGGACCGGTTGAAACACTACGGCACACTGGACCTGATCGGGCGCGACATCTTTTGCCCGACCGTGGGGCAGGCCGTCAACGTGTACCGCGCCGCCTTCCGGGTGGACTGGAAGGACTGGGACGAGGTGTGAGTCATCCGGTGCCAACCCGAAGCGAGCTCGCAGGGCGGAGGTAACGCAAAAAACCGCGGCGTGGTCAGCGCCCGACCTTGAGGAACAGGTCCCGGTCGGGTGCGAAGTTGGCGTGCAGCGGCAACCAGGCCCCACCCAGCGCGCGCGCGTCCGGGCCGGTGCTGCCCGCGATGACGGTGCTCGGCCACATGCCTTCCCAGTTGTAGTTCGCCAGCGCCGCGCGTGTGCGCTCGATCAGGCGCTGCAGCAGCGGCCGGCAAAAGGAGCCGTCGAGCACCACTGCGTCGAGGTCCAGGAACGCCGTCCCGCTGACCACGCAATGCGCCAACGCATTGGCGGCGTGGGATATCCAGGCGTTGGTGTGTTGTTCGAACGGGGCCGACATGGCGCGTTCGTCATAGGCGGCGGCGGGATCGAGCGCGCACGCCACGAAACGCTGCTCGAGCTCCCACAACGAGGCGTGGCTGATGAGTTGTTCCGGCGCGGCCAGATCCTGCGCCAGGTGCAGCGGCAACGAGGCGACGGCGCCCGCATTGCCGTGCACTCCGGTGTGCAGGTGCGAGTTGATGACCAGCCCGCCGCCGATGAAGGTGTCCACGAACAGGTACAGGAAACTCTTGAGGTCGCGACCACAACCACCCACCAGTTCGGCGACACAGGCGGCCGCGGTGTCCTTGGCGAAACTCACCGGCAGGTCGGTCATGCCTTGCACCTCGGCACTCAGGTCGATCTGGTTCCAGGTGCTGGACTGCGCGCCCGACAGGCCCAGCATGCGGTGCCAGCCGCCGAGCTGGAACGGCGCCGCTACGCCCACGCCGACCAGCCGCGTGCCCAGGCTGCCGAGCCCGTCGCGCAGGATGGACAGGTTGCGCCCGAGTGCTGGCAGCAGGCTGTCGGCGTCGGGAAAGGGGTAGGGCAGGCTCATGCGCTGGCGCACGGCGCCGGTGAAATCGACCAGCAACCAGTCGGCGCTGCGCCGGCCGATCTTGACGCCGATCGAAAACGCGCCGTCCGGGTTGAGCGCCAGCGGCACCGAGGGCTGGCCGATGCGGCCGCGCACGCGCTGGTGGCGGACCAGCAGGCCGTCGTCTTCGAGCCGGTTGGTGATCAGCCCGATGGTCTGCGCCGTCAACCCGGTCAGGCGGGCCAGGTCGGCCTTGGGCAGGCTGCCGTTCTGGCGTATCGCCTGCAGCACCACGCGTTCGTTGAACTGCCGCATGCCCACCTGGTTGGAGCCGCGTGGACGCAGCAGCGGCGCCGCCCGTGCGGCCGACGGTTCGGGCTCGGGCTCGGCCTGGGCCGGGCGGGCGCCGCGCGTGGTCGACCCGATGGTGCTCATTGGATAAGCTCCGCGCTGCGCGCTTCGGTGCTATTCGCCTTGGGAGCGGCCCGGCGGGTCATTGGATAACCTCCGCGCTTCGCGCTTCGGTGCTATTCGCCTTGGCAGCGGCCCGGCGGGTCATTGGATAAGCTCCGCGCTTCGCGCTTCGGTGTTATTCGCCTTGGGAGCGGCCCGGCGGCTCATGGCCGAAGGTCTTCGCCGATGACGCCCTTGCGCAGGATGAAATTGCCAAAGGGCTGCAATTCACCGGTCACGACGATCGCGTAGGCCTCGCGCACGCGTGCATAAAAGGCGTGGCGTTCGATCGCCTGCGCCCGCTGGCCGGGCAGCAGGCTGGGTGCCAGCAGGCCCAGCACTTCGCGCTGCAGGGCCGACAGGTACGGTGCTTCCGTCCCGGACACCTGCATGAAGGCCACCGGATGGTCCACGTCGGCGGCCAGCGGCAAGACCGAGTCCACCGCCCGCACCACGCGCGCCATGCCGGCGCCGGGCAGGCGCAGCACCGGCCGGCGGCCGGACAGGCTGTGCGCCGTGAAGTTGGCGTCGGCCAGCACCAGTGCGTCGTCGTGCCCCATCTGCGCAAGCAGCCGCAGCAGGTCGGGCGTCAGCAGGGGGTCGAGGCCTTTGAGCATGCCGGGGCTTTCACAGGGCCAGTGATTCGGCCGGCAGGTCTTCGGGCCGCAGCGCACCGGTCATCACGGCCACCGTGTCGCTCATGCTGATCTTCTTGGGGTTGAGCACGGTGCCACGCTTGCCCAGCCGCGCCACGTGGATGCGGTCCGCCACCTCGAACACGTGCGGCATGTTGTGCGAGATCAGCACCACCGGCAGGCCCTTGTCGCGCACGCGCCGGATCAGCTCCAGCACCATGTTGCCTTCCTTCACGCCGAGCGCGGCGGTCGGCTCGTCCATGATGACCACGTGTTGCGCGAAAGCCGCCGCGCGCGACACGGCGACGCATTGGCGCTGGCCGCCGGAGAGTGTTTCCACCGCCTGCGTCATCGACCGGATGCCGACCTTGAGGTCGCGCATGCGCATGATGCTTTCCTCGAGCATCTTCTTGTGGTCCAGCATGCGCAGCACATTGCCCAGGAAGCCGGGGCGGCGCATCTCGCGCCCGAGGAACAGGTTCTCCGAGATCGACATCGCAGGCGCCACGGCCAGGTCCTGGTAGACGGTTTCGATGCCGGCGCGGCGCGCGTCCATCGGGCTCTTGAAGTGGATCGGCTGGCCGTCGAGCCAGATCTCGCCCTCGTCGGGGATGGTGGCGCCGGACAGGCACTTGATCAGCGACGACTTGCCGGCGCCGTTGTCGCCGATCACGGCCAGGATCTCGCCGGCGCGCAGTTCGAAGTCGGCGCCGTCGAGCGCCACGACCTGTCCGTAACGCTTGATCAGGCCGCGCGCCTGCATCACGATTTGTGGAGCCGACATGTTATCTCCCCCCTTTGCGTGAAAGCTGGTCGATGGTGACCGCCAGGATCACCAGGATGCCGGTGATGAGGACCTGGAACACCGATTGCACGCCCATCAGCGTCAGCCCGTTGCGCAGCACGCCCACGACGATGGCGCCGACCAGCGAGCCCAGGATCATGCCGCGACCGCCGAACAGGCTGGTGCCACCCAACACGACGGCCGTGATCGCATCCAGGTTCTCGGTCTGGCCGGCGTTCGGGTCACCCACGCCGATGCGCGACACCGCCAGCAGCGAGGCAATGCCGTAGAAGACACCGGCCAGCACGTACACCCCCAGCAGCACGCGGTCGGTGGCGATACCGGTCAGGCGCGTCGCCTCCGGGTTGTTGCCGACGGCGTAGATATGGCGCCCGGCGGCGGTTTCACGCAGATAGAACCAGATGCCGAGGTACAGCAGCACCATCAGGCAACTGCCGTAGGCGACTTCGGTGCCGCCGAGCGCAAAAGTATTGCCCAGCCATGTCATGGCCGGCGGCAGGTCGGTCACGGTCTGCGCGTTCGAATAGAGCTGCGTCACGGCGAACGCGATGTTCAGCGTACCCAGCGTCACGATGAACGGCGGCAGCTTGATGCGCGTGACCAGCAGGCCGTTGAGCAGGCCGAACAATGCGGTGACGGCGATGCCGGCCAAAATCGCCAGCGGCACCGGAACACCGAGCTCGACCGCCAGCTTGGCCATCACGATTCCGCCCAGCGCCATCACCATGCCGCACGACAGGTCGATACCGGCCGTCAGCACGATCAGCGTCTGGCCGATCGCGATAACACCCACCACCATCACCTGCTGCAGGATCAGCGAAAGGTTTTCGCCGGTCAGGAAGCGGTCGGTCTGCGTCGCGAAGAAGACGCATGCGATCAGCAATGCAATGAACGGCCCGAGTGTGCCGATCGGCGGTAGTTTTTCTTTAAGGGTGGCCATGAGAAATCCTTTGACGGGGTCGCGGACGAAACGTCGTGTTGTGGCGTGGGAGCTGATTCAGGGCCCGCCGCGGGCGGGACGCGGTTGCGGGGAGCAGGGCGAGCGTAGCGTCGTACGGTGACGACGCAGTTGCGGTGCAGGCTGACATCCGCGCCAAGCGCTTGTCATGCCGTAGGCAACACCGCAGCCGCAAGATCGCCCCGCGCCGCAGGTTTATGCCCGAGTGCTTACTTCTTGCCCCAGCACAGGTCGGTGCCGGTCTTGACATCCTTGCTGTCCACACCGGTGACCGCCTTGGCGGCGATCAGCGTGACGCCGGTGTCGGTATAACCGCTGACCTTCTTGCCGGTCTTGGCGTATTCGACACCTGCGGCAACACCCATGGATGCCATCTTGAGCGGGTATTGCTGCGAGGTTGCCGCGATCACGCCGGCGCCCACGTCCTTGATGCCGGCACAACCGCCGTCGACCGAGACGATCGTCACCGCCTTCTCCTTCTTGGCCGCCTTCAGCGCCTTGAACGCACCGGCTGCCGCAGGTTCGTTGATGGTGTAGACGAGGTTGATGTCGGGGTTCTTCTGCAGGCAGTTTTCCATCGCGGTCTGCCCCTTGGCGGCGTCACCGAAGCTGTCGGCCATACACACGATCGCGGCGTCCTTGCCAATTTCATTGCTCTTGGCGTCCGGTGCGGGCAGGCCGAAACCCTTCATGAAGCCGTTGTGCCGCTGCGCGCCGACCGGGTGGCCCGGGAACAGGTCGAGCGTGGCGATCTTGGCCGGTTTGCCGCCGAAGGCGGCCTTGGCGTACTGGCCGATCAGCTCGCCGGCCTTGTAGTTGTCGGTGGCGAACAGGGCGTCGGTGCCGGTGACCGGGTCGGTCGGGCTGTCCAGCGCGATGACCATCACGCCCTTGTCCTGCGCCTTCTTGATGGCCGGGATGATCGCCTTGCTGTCGCTGGGGGTGATCAGGATCGTCTTGGCGCCGGCGGCGATCATGTTTTCCATCGCGGTCACTTGGCCGGCGTTGTCGCCGTCGGTCTTGCCGGCGCCGGTCAGCAGCTTGGCGCCAAGTTTCTTGGCTTCAGCCTGCGCGCCTTCCTTCATCTTGACGAAGAAGGGGTTGGTTTCGGTTTTGGTGATCAGGCCGATGACGGGGTCTGCGGCAAAGGCGGACGAAGCGACGAAGGCCATGGCGGCAAGGGCGAGGGTGGTTTTTTTCACGGGATCTCCTGCAGTGAAGTGTGGTCAGGTTCGTTGTTCTGGGGTAAGAGCTTGCGATCTTGCCCCGGGGTTTTTACGCTTTACGTTGTAGCGTGGCTGCAGTATATTCGTGTCTTACTAATTAAATCAAGTTGTTTTAGTTATGGAAAACCCTAATAGATCAACACGGATTGCCACCGCGGGCGAAGCCCTGATTGACCTGATCGCGCAGGCGGATGGCCGTTTCGAGCCCTGCCTCGGGGGTGCCGTGTTCAACCTCACGCGGGCCATTGCGCGCCAGGGAATCGGCGCCGCCTACCTCAATCCGCTGTCGTCGGACCGCTTTGGCAGGCAACTCGCTCAGGCCATGGAGGGCGACGGTGTGGTACTGGCGCAGCCACAGCCGGTACAACATGCGACATCGCTGGCGGTCGTGGCGCTGAGCCCGGCCGGGCATCCGGACTATGCGTTCTATCGGCAGGGCGTCGCCGACCGCGCCATCACCGCCGAGCAGCTGGGCCAGTCGTGCGCGCGTTACCCGGCACTGGAACTGGTGTGCACCGGCGCGCTGGCGCTGGCGCCCGACGATGCACCCACCTACCTGCCATGGCTGCGCGCACAACGCGAACTGGGCCGGACGGTGGTGGTCGATGCCAACCTGCGCCCGTCGGTGATGCCTGACCTGCAGGCCTACCGGAACAACGTGCTGGCGGCGCTGCAGTATGCCGATGTGATCAAGGCCAGTGACGAAGACCTCGAGGTCCTGGGCACACCCGGCGCCGATGCGATGCAGCGTGCGCGCCGGCTGCTGGATTCCACCGGGGCGCACCTGCTGGCGCTCACCCTGGGCGCGCAGGGGGCCTGCCTGCTGTCGCGCGACGGGAGGTCGTGGCGCGCCGCAGAATCCGGGCCGGTCGCGGTGGTCGACACCGTCGGTGCGGGGGACTGTTTCCTGGCCGGCATGCTGGTGGCGCTGCTGCGCCGCGGACCGCCGGCGCGCACGCTGGCGGGCCCGGAGGACGACGGCCTGGCGCGCCATATCCTTGCGCATGCGCTGGCCAGCGCGACCGTGTGCGTGATGCGCCGCGGCGCCATTCCACCGACCTGGGACGAGGTCTGCGCCAGGGTGGCGCAGGTGCCGTGCAAGATGGGCTGAAGTCGGGAGCACGTGCCAGGCCGGCGCCGCAGTGCCCGCTTGCCGCGGCATGCTGGCCGGGCGCCCCCAGGCGCGCGGCGATGGTGGTCAGATCGGGTTGCGGTCGCCGCGCCCGCTCAGGTGCCGAACACGAACCACAGGGCCATGGCCAACGCCGCCACGGCCAGCGCATAGTTGATGCCGGGGCCGAACCACAACGAGTGGCTGCGCGGGATTTCGGCCGCCGAGAGTTCGCCCAGGAAGCGCCGGAACTGGAGCGCCGCCAGCGCCGCGACGAGCGCACCCAGCACCAGGAACACCACGCCGAAGAACAGCGATGCGCCCGAGTGGCCTGCGGGCAGCCCGCTGCCGCCCGACAGCAGGCGCATGAACAGGCCGAAACGCTCGACCACGAATCCCAGGCCGATCAGTGCGATGGCGGTGCGTTGCCAGGCCAGCAGCGTGCGCTCGGCAGCGAAGTAAACCCGGGGGTCGTCGAGGTAAGACATCCGAAAATCCTTGCGGTACCCGGCGTGGTGCAGCCAGGGGCGTGGCGGGTGCGGCCCGACAGCGTCGGGAGAGTCCTGGATTATGGCAAACCGGTGTTGTCGCGACCGCGCCGGGGCCCGCTTGCCGCAGCTGCCTACAACACGCGGCTGCGCGCCAGCGGCGGGTTCCTGGCGAAGTAGCGCTGGATGCCGCGCAGCAGCGCGTCGGCGAGTTGCTGCTGGTACGCGTCGCTGTTGAGCCGGGCTTCCTCGTCCGGGTTGCTGATGAAGGCCGCCTCCACCAGCACGCTCGGAATATCGGGCGCCTTGAGCACCGCAAAGGCCGCCTGCTCCACGCGCGGCTTGTGCAGCTTGCCGACGCGCCCGATCTCGCCCAGCATGGCGTTGCCCAGTTTCAGGCTGTCGTTGATCTGGGCCGTGGTGCTCATGTCGAACAGCGCCCGGCGCACCTCGGCGTCGCGGGCGGCAACATTCAGGCCGCCGACCAGGTCGGCCTTGTTTTCCCGGTCGGCCATCCAGCGCGCGGCGCTGCTGGAGGCGCCGCCCTGGCTCAATGCGAACACGCTCGCGCCTTGCGGGTGGGGCGTGAAAAAGGCGTCGGCATGTACGCTCACGAACAGGTCGGCCTGTACCCGCTGCGCCTTCTGCACGCGCACGTGCAGCGGCACAAAGAAGTCGGCGTCGCGCGTCAGGTAGGCGCGCATCGCATTGCCGTTGACGCTGGCGCCGTTGATCCTGTCGCGCAGCAGGTGCGCGATGCGCAGCACCACGTCCTTCTCGCGCGTGCCGCCCGGGCCGACGGCGCCCGGGTCTTCGCCGCCGTGTCCCGGGTCCAGTGCAATGATGATCAGGCGGTCGGTCGGCGCCCACGCCGTCATGTTGGCGCCGGGCGACCTGGGCTTGCCGGCCGGCGCCGGCGTGCCGGCGCCGGCCACGGCGGCGCTGGCACGCCGGGCGGGCTCGGACGGTGTTCCCACCGCGGTCAGCGCGCTCTCGGGTGCAGCTGGCGCGTTGCCGGCGCGTTCGCGCTGGGCGATCAGGTCGCCCAACGGGTCGCGCGCGTCGGCCGTCGCGCCGGCTGGCGCCGAGGCGTCTGCCGCTGGCGCTGGCGCCGGCGCGGCGCCGGGGCGTTTTTCCTTGAGCCGCTCCGCGATCAGGTCGGCCAGCGGGTCCGCGACGTGGGTGGGGTAGAGATCGAACACCAGCCGGTGCTGGTACGCGGCCACCGGCGGAAGGCTGAACACCTGGGGTAATACCGGCTGCTTGAGATCCAGCACCAGGCGCACCACATTGGGCGCGTTTTGGCCGACCCGGATGCCCTCGATGGTCGGGTCGTCGGCGCGGACCTTGGCCACCAGTTCCCGCAGCGCGGGATTGAGGTCGATACCCTCGATGTCCACCGCCAGCCGCGGCGGATTGGCGACGAAGCTCTGGCGCACCTTGAGCACGCCATCCGATTCGATGGTGACGCGCGAGAAGTCGGGCGCCGGCCACACCCGCACCGCGACGATGGTCGCGCCGCGCGCGATGTCGGCTTCGCCCAGCAGCAGGGCCAGCGCGCCGGTCTGCAGGACGCGCCGGCGTCTCATGCGGCGCCCGCCTCCAGCAGCGCGGCGCCGGCAGGTGTCTGCGCGACCAGCCGGACCTGTCGCACCGCGTCGGTCCGGACCGCGATGTACAGCGCCAGGTCGGCCTTCGGAAGATGGGATGCGGCTTTTTCCGGCCATTCCACCAGCTTGAGCCCGGCGCTTGCGAAGGTGTCGCGAAAACCGGCGTCCTCCCATTCGCGCGGATCGTTGAAGCGGTAGAAGTCGAAGTGCCAGATCTGCAGTGGCCGGGCGTCGGTGGGCGTGTGCGTCAGGGTGTAGGGTTCGACCACGGCGTAGGTGGGGCTCTTGATGCGGCCCTGCACGCCGAGTGCCTGCAGCAGATGCCGCACCAGGGTAGTCTTGCCGGCGCCGAGTTCGCCGTGCAGTTCGACATAACAATCGCGCAGCGCTGCCTGGCGCGCGAGCGCCGCGGCAAAGCGTTGTGTTGCCGCCTCGTCGGTCCAGACCAGGCTTTTTACAATCGGCAGGTGATGGACACGCGCAAGCATATCGATGGCAGTCAAATGGTTTCCCTGATTCAGGCCTGGGGCCAGGAGCTTGGATTCTCCCAAATTGGCGTCTCCGGTGTCGCATTGTCCGGCGCGGAGCCTGGCCTGCTGGCCTGGCTGGAGCAGGGCTTCCACGGCGACATGGCCTATATGGCGGCGCACGGCCTGCGCCGGGCGCGCCCGGCGGAACTGGTGAGCGGCACGGTGAGTGTGGTGACGGTGCGTCTGGACTACCTTCCGGCGGCCACGCCGGATGGCTGGCAGGGCATCGAATTCGCGCGCCTGGGTCGGAGCGCCGAGGCCACCGTGTCGCTGTATGCCCGCGGCCGCGATTACCACAAGCTGATGCGCCACCGGCTCAAGCAACTGAGCGAACGCATCCGGGCCGAGGTGGGAAGCCTGGGCTACCGGGTGTTCACGGACTCTGCGCCGGTACTGGAGGCGGAACTGGCAGTGCGCAGCGGCCAGGGCTGGCGCGGCAAACACACGCTGGTGCTCAACCGCGAAGCCGGGTCGATGTTCTTCCTGGGCGAGATCTACCTGGACCTGGAGCTGCCTGCCAGCGCGCCGGTGGTGGCGCATTGCGGCAGCTGCAGTGCCTGCATCGACGTGTGTCCGACGCGCGCGATCGTGGCGCCGTACCGGCTCGATGCACGCCGTTGCATTTCTTACCTCACGATCGAACATGCGGGTCCGATACCGCTGGAACTGCGCCCGCTGATGGGCAACCGCATCTACGGCTGCGACGACTGCCAGCTGGTGTGCCCGTGGAACAAATACGCGCGACGCAGCGCCCTGGCGGATTTCGATCCGCGCTCCGGCCTCGTCGGCGCGCAGCTGGTGGAGCTGTTCGGCTGGACCGAGGAACAGTTCCTGCACCATACGCTTGGCAGCGCGATACGGCGCATCGGACACGAGCGCTGGCTGCGCAATATCGCGGTGGCGATCGGCAATGCACTGCGCCAGCAACCCGACCCGGCGCTGGAACGGGCGCTGCGCCAGCGCGCGCTCGACGCCAGCGCGCTGGTGCGCGAGCATGTGGCCTGGGCCTTGGGCTACCATCAGGCCAATGACCCCGACTGAGATCCGGAACCCAGCCCCATGAAGCGCATCCGTTTGTTGGTGATCGACCCCCAGAACGACTTCATGGACATCCCGGGCGCGGCCTTGCCGGTGGCCGGGGCGAATGCGGACATGGCGCGCCTGGCGGCTTTTGTCGACAGCATGCGCACGGGCATCGACGACCTGGTGGTGACGCTGGATTCGCATGCCAGCGTCGGCATCGAGCGGACCACCTTCTGGGTCGCCGCCGACGGCGCGGCGGTGGCGCCGTTCACCCCGATCACGGCGGCGGACGTGCGCGCCGGCAGGTTCTCCCCGCTCGTGGCGGCGCGGCGCCAGGAGGTGATCACCTACCTTGCGGCGCTGGAGTCTTCGTCGGCGCGCACGCTGATCGCCTGGCCGGTGCATTGCGTGCTGGGAACCTGGGGCCACAACATCCAGGCGACCCTGGCGGACAGCCTCGCCGCCTGGGAGTACGGGAGCGGGCGCACCTGCGAGAAGGTGCTCAAGGGCCAGAACCCGATGACCGAGCAATACAGCGCATTCCGCGCCGAGGTGCCACGCGCCGACGATGCGCGCACCGCCAACAACTCGCTGCTGATGGCACGGCTGGCGCAGGGTGACGATGCGCTGGTGGTGGCCGGCGAAGCCCTGAGCCACTGCGTCGCGGCCTCGGGCGACGACATGCTGGCGCAGCTGCCGGCAGCACGGCTGCGCCAGACGATTGTGCTGACCGACTGCATGAGCCCGGTGTCCGGCTTCGAGGGCGCCGGCCAGGCGTTCCTGCAGCGGGTGCGCGACCACGGTGCGCGCACGATGACCTCCGCCGAGGCGATAAGGGCATTGGGCGCATGACCGACCCCCGTCCGCCCGACATCGTGCCGGTTTCCGCCCTTGGCCGGCCCGCCGACGGCCCGGCCGCGATCGGTGTGGACCGACCGGGGCCAGGCGGGCGTTCGGCGGCCGCGCAGGCCGGCCAGGCGCT
>JANMYG010000349.1:0-1968 GCA_031381865.1 Betaproteobacteria bacterium
AGGCGCCGTGCCATCCAGCGCAGCTGCTATTTCATCGAGCAGCGGGACGACGTTGCGCGATTCGTTGTGCACGGGCACAACCACGGTGATTTCTGGAGCCGGTGGGGACATCGCAAGACGCGGGTAGGAAATAACCGCCTAGTGTCTCATTCGAGGCGCCACCGCCGCATGTCGCGCAGCCCGCACCTTGCCTGCAACTGGCCCGCGCGCACCGCAGGTTGGCAGGCGCCCAGGCCGTCACTGTCGGACCATCGGGCCACGGGGCGCGGCCGGCCGGAGAACGCATGGCCCAGCCTGCCGCCTGGGCTGGCTGGGCGACCAGTACTCACAGTCCGCCGTAGACCGTCTCCACCGACATGCGCAGCGCCAGACCATCGGCCGCGTCTTTGGAACGCTCGACGTAATAACCAACTCCGGGGGAAGCCCGCAGGTTGTACGGAATGTCGGCGCTGGCGCAATGCTCCAGGATCACCCAAAGGGTAGAACCCTGGCCGCTGTGGTTGGAATGACCGCTTGCGTCGAAGTTCTGGCACATCAGTCGGGCCTGGGCCCGCGTGACCGGCTTGGGCCGGGTGCCCGGAAACTGGCTATCGGGCTGTATCAGGTCGGCGCCTTCGCCGACGAACCGGTCGGACGACCTGAAATCCTGCCCGTGCTGCTGGGGCTGGTCGCTCGCCTCGGCCTTGCGCAGATGCTTCTCGCGCATCGGCCGCACGCGGGCGGTCGGGGCTTCGACCTGGGTGCACGCCATGTAGGCCACCGCACCCGCGAAGAACAACTGCAGGGCCTTGTCGCGCGCCTCGTCTTCCGAATCAGCGTCGACCACCAGGGTCTGGTACTGCTCCTGTACCACCCGCTCCACGAACACGAAATACTTGCCCGGCACGACCGGGCTGGGCGCCGCCGTCGACTTCTTCATCACATGCTCCTGCGAGGTTGGGCCATGGCCGATCTACCGGGTCTTGAGGTACTGCTCCTGTCTGAGCTCGTCGCGCAGCCGTTCGAGTTCACGCGCCTGCTGGTTCACCAGCAGCGCCAGCCAGCCGTTGGTGTCGATCATCGCGATCTCCAGCCGCGTCTCCGATGCCACCTGCTGGACGATCAGGGCCAGAAAAAACAGGATCACCGCCACCAGCGGGGCATCGTAGTAGAGCGCCGCACCACTGGCCGCCAGGAACAGTACTGCAACCAGGAAGATGTCCTTCGCCAGTGTCGCGCGCTTCGATTTTTCGAGCGCGGTCTTGCGGCTGTATTCCTCGAAACTCAGTGCCGCCTCGGGCAGTTGGATCATCTGCAACCCTTCTTCGTACACAACGCCGGCCACGCCTGCTCAGCCGCCGGCGCGCTCGGCTCGCCGGCCCGGCTTTTTGTACTGTAGTAGCACCGGAGCATACAGGCACACCAGCCGCGCGGGCCGGTCAGGGCAGCAGTCTTTCCAGCCCGCCCATGTAGGCACGCAGCACCTGCGGCACCGTCACCGAGCCGTCGGCATTCTGGCAGTTCTCGAGCACCGCCACCAGCGTGCGCCCGACTGCCAGGCCCGAACCATTGAGCGTGTGCACCAGCTCGTTGCGGCCCTGCGCGTTCTTGAACCGGGCCTGGAGGCGACGCGCCTGGAACGCCTCGCAGTTCGACACCGAACTGATCTCGCGGTAGGTATCTTGGGCCGGCAACCAGACTTCGAGGTCGTGCGTCCTGGCAGCGCTCGGCCCCATGTCGCCGCTGCACAGGGCCATCACGCGGTACGGTAGTTCGAGCTTCTGCAATATCGCCTCGGCGTGGCGCGTCATGTCCTCCAGCGCCTCGTAGCTCTTGTCCGGATGCACGATCTGCACCATCTCGACCTTGTCGAACTGGTGCTGGCGGATCATGCCGCGCGTGTCGCGCCCATAACTTCCGGCCTCGGAGCGAAAACACGCGGTGTGGGCGGTGAGCCGGATCGGCAAAACCGCCTCGGGCACGACCTCG
>JANMYG010000258.1:0-4899 GCA_031381865.1 Betaproteobacteria bacterium
CTAGCTTGGCCATCCGGTCTTTTAAGTTCACTACGACAAAAGGCTTCCTTGCTTGTGCCAGCTTGTCGCGCCGTTCGCAAATTCCGATGTTCTCGCCAGGCCGCGAGCAATTCGCCAGAGCGAGTGGGTTGTGCCTACCCACGATGCGCCACAACGCCCCAGAAATCATCACGCCGCCATCGGTGCTGGTTGCACATGCATCGGCGCAGCCTTGAATCTTTGCTCGGCTTGCCACATGTCATAGGCGCTTTGCCCGGCCAGCCACAGGCGGGCTTCGCCACCACGCGCCACGCCCAGCCAGGCTTCGATGCGCAAAGCCATCTCAGGCGAAATAGCGGCGCGGCCATTCAGCACACGTGATGGCGACACGCGCGACACGTCCAGTTGCTGCGCTGCCTGGGCAACGGTCAATCCAAGCTCGGGCAACACATTGTCGCGCAGCGTCAGGCCAGGGTGCAGGGGGTTGTACATGCGTGCCATCGTCGTTTCTCCAGTCTCAGTGGTAAACCTGACAATCCACCAGCATGGCATCTTTGCCGTCAAACGCAATGGCCATACGCCGGTTGCCACTGAGGCACACTGAAAAAGCGCACTTTGCGCATAGCAGCGAGCCACCACGCGCAAGGCACCCGGTTCCTCGTCAGGCCGACGGCCTGGCCAGAAGGTCCAGCGGATAGATCCGCCGGCGCAGCTTGTTGAACCGACGCTTCGCGAAGTCGGAGCTACAGACCCCGACGCCGGCGCAAGCCACGCCACGCTCGCATGGCAGCTCACAGCAGCCACGGCACAAATCTCCTGGCCCCCTGCGCATAGGCGCCATAACCGCTGTGCTGCTTGCGCATCCAGCCTTCCTCCAGCCGTGATTTCAGGTACAGGACCGCGGCGAGGGCCGACCACGCAACCCAGGCCGCGATCGGGCGCGACGTCCACGCCAGCGCACCGGCCCCGAGCAGCACCGACGTGTACATCGGGTGGCGGATCCAGCGGTAGGGCCCGGTGGTGACCAGGACGCCACCCGCCTTGGGGGCAGGGTGGATATTGAAGTTTCCGAGCCGGTTGTGCGCCAGCGTCCAGATGCCGAGTGCCACGGATGCCAATGCCAGCACGTACACCCCAGCCGGAATGCCGTCCAGCCCACCGACCCAGACCGGCGGCGTCGCGAACAACGCAAGCGCCAGCAGCAGAGCAAATTGCAGCACGACGAGCAAGGTTCCCATGGGATTGGCGCCGATGTGTTGGTCGTGTGGTGGATTTGGTGTAGCAGGATACCCGCAGTGCGGGCCCGGCGTGGCACACACGCCGGTGGCGGAACATGTTGGAGCGGGCGCAAGCAGGCCGCCCCGAGAGTTTTCAGGTCAGCTGCCATCCCATCCCGAGAGCAGTCGTCCAGTCCCGAGCGTGGTCATCCCACCCCGAGCGTGGTCATCCCATCCCGAGCGTGCCATCCCACCCCGAGCGTGGTCATCCAGTCCCGAGCGTGGTCATCCCCTCGCGAAAATTGTCATCCCGGACTCGCTCCGGGCTCCATGGATTGCGGAGCGAGCCCGCATTGACAGACCCGGCAGCCGGTGGCGCAGGGTGATGTCGTCCACCACACAAATCTCCACTGGCAAGCGTCAGCCCGGGGCACGGTCGACCAGCCCGTAACGCCGCACCAGCGCCTGGCGCTGGCGCGGATCGATGTTGATGTGCGCTGCGTCACGCCCCACCACGGCCAGCAGGCGCTCGTCCATCACGCGGCGCCACAACGGTGGAACGTAGGCCACCAGGAACATGCCGAAATACCCGCTGGGCAACTGCGGCAGGTTCTCGAAATGGCGCAGCGACTGGTAACGCCGCAGCGGGTGCGCATGGTGGTCCGAGTGGCGCTGCAGGTGGAACACGGCCCAGTTCGAGAAGATGTGGTTGCTGTTCCACGAGTGGTGCGGCTGGCATGCCTCGTATTTGCCCGGGCGGATCTCGGCGCGCAGCAACCCGTAGTGCTCGACGTAGTTGGCCGAGGTGAGCTGGAAGTTGGCCCACAACGATGCCACCACCAGGAACGGCAGTATCTGCGCGCCCAGCCAAGCCGCCAGGGCGGCCCACAACAACACGGTGATTGCGGCCGGCTGCAGTATCTCGTTGCGCCACGACCAGACGCTGCGCCCGTCCCGGCGCAGCCGCTCGGACTCGAGCGTCCACGCCCGCACCAGCGCGCCCGGCATCTCGCGCAGCACGAAGCGGTAGATCGACTCGCCCAAACGCGAGGACGCGGGGTCGGCTGGTGTGGCGACGTCGCGGTGGTGGCCGCGGTTGTGCTCGACCGTGAAATGGCCATAACCGGTGGGCGCCAGGATCAGCTTGGCGAGCCAGCGCTCGAGCGTCGTGTTCTTGTGGCCCAGTTCGTGCCCGAGGTTGATCGAAAAGCCGCCGACCGAACCCATGATGAACACCATGGCGACCCATCCGTGCAACGGCAGATTGTGGCGCGCGGCAAACCAGACGCTGAAGACGAACGCGCCCCACAACACTGGCACCATCGCGTAGGTGATCCAGCGGTAATACATGTCGGCGTCCAGCGCGGGCACGGCGCTCTCAGGCGGGTTGCTCCGGTCCTCGCCCATCAGCCAGTCGAGCAGCGGCACGACCAGATAGAAGAACGCGACCGGGATCCACAAGGCGCGCGGGTCGTTGCTCGCCAGCATCAGCGCCGGGCCGATGGCCACGGTGCAGGGCACCAGCACCGACAGCAACCAGGCGTAACGCTTGCGGTCGCGGTACGGCGGCGCCGGTGCGGGGAGGGGAGAGATGTGCTCCATGTTGCGTCTCCTGCTGGTGGGCGGCGGGGCGCCGCCCTGCGGATCAGGGCCTGATTTCTACCATCGCCCGGCCCAGCTGCGCGCGCTGCATCCAGGCAAACACCGAATCGACGGTGGCGGTTTCTATGCGGTCCGAAAAGCGCTTTTCGTTCGGGTGGTCGTCGAACGCGACATTGGCCGCCGTCACGCGCGCACCCAGGCGCTCGAAGGCGTTGAGCTTGAGCGTCGTCGGCTGGTAGCCCTTGAACTGCAGCCACGCCTGCGCCTTTTCACGCGTGGTCACGCCCGGCTCCAGGGCCGCGGCCAGGGTCTCGAGGACCCATTGGTTGGACTGCTGGTAACGGGTGCTCCAGGGGTAGCTCACCATGCTGTAGGCCTGGGCGTGTACCACCAGCACCCTGGCATCGTCCTGCAGCATTTGCAGCAGGCGGTCCTGCAGGTCCGTGTTGGGGGCGACCCAGGCCGCGTCGTAACGCCAGGGGTCGTCCAGAAAGAACTCGCCCAAGCCCTGCCGGTAGACATGCGCCTGCGCCGAGCCGCAAGAATTGAGCTTGTGCACCACGCGCCAGCGGTGGCCGCCGTTGCCGTCGGGCTCCTGGTAAGCGAAGCCGAAGTGTGAATAACGCAGCCCGTATTTCGAGAGGTCCTGCCCGGAGCGCGCCAACAGCACCACACGTTCGCCGCTCGCGTCGAGCGCGCGCACGGTCTTTTCCGCCATGGCGAGGCCGCTGGTGAGCGTGCTCGCTGTCAACTTGTGCGGCTCGCACGAACGTCCGGCCTGCGCACCAGGCGCGGCCAACAACAGCGCAAGCAGAGCCCAGGTGAAACAACGCGCCGGCATGGCGTACATCGCGCCCGTCCCGACCTAGTTGCTCAGCCGCCGGTTGTACAGCAGCGCCTGGCCAACTGCATTCGGGACAAAGGCGATCACTTCGCCGGCCACGATAAGCAGGGTGCCGGCCGCGATCACGCTCACCGTCACCGCCGTGCCGACCGCCACCGAAGCGGCGCCTGCAACCTTGCCGCTCACCTCGACGCTGAGCCTCACCCCGTCGGACACCCGTTCCAGCACGTAGACCGTGCCGCGCGCCGTGCTCTGCACCGCCCGGACGACCAGCGTGGCGCCCGCCGCCGCCAACACCACCGAGGCTTGTGTCGCCGCCGCCGCCGACTCGCTGGCAATCACCACGGAAGCAACCGGCAAGGCCGACAAGGCGCTCAATGCCGACAACTCGGACTGCGCCCGGAGCTGCGGCGAACAAGCCATACCGGCGCCAACCAGCAGCGCGGCCATCAGGGTCTTGCGGATTTTCATGTTGCCTGCCTCCGGCGATTGGACTCGATTATGCGCAGCCAGCGCATGGTCGCACCACTCATACGCTTTGGCGTTCATACACAAGGACCGTTCACCCTGAGCTTGCCGATTGAACGCAATTTGGTATCAGGCGTCGACGGCCTCGATCTTGCTCGACAACTCGAGCCAGCGGTCTTCGAGCCGCTTGAGTTCGTCGTTGACGGACTTGAGCCGCTTGCCCAGTTCGGCTATCTCCTGCGGTCGCACGGCAGTGCCGAGGTGCCCCTCCAGCGACGCGCCTTCGCCGTTGAGCACGGTCATCTTCGCTTCGACCTGCTCCAGCTCGGTCTTGAGCGGCGCCCTGGAACTGCCCGCCTTGGGGCCGCGTTTGCCGTCGTTCCTGCCGCCGCCCTTGCCCGACGGGCTGTTGCCCTGCTTGATCTCCTCGCGCTGGCGCTTGGCCTCGTCGAGCAGGTAACGCTGGTAGTCGTCCAGGTCGCCGTCGAACGGCGCCACGCCGCCGCGCGACACCATCCAGAATTCGTCGCACACCGAGCGCAGCAGCGCGCGGTCGTGGCTGACCAGCATCACGGTGCCTTCGAATTCGTTCAGCGCCATGCCCAGCGCCTCGCGCGTGGCCAGGTCGAGGTGGTTGGTCGGCTCGTCGAGCAGCAGCAGGTTGGGGCGCTGCCAGACGATCATGCACAACACCAGCCGCGCCTTTTCGCCGCCGCTCATGCTGCCCACCGCCTGCTTGACCATGTCGCCGCCGAAATTGAAATTGCCCAGAAAACTGCGCAGGTCCTG
>JANMYG010000360.1:0-11965 GCA_031381865.1 Betaproteobacteria bacterium
CGTGGTGATGAGAAGGCGGCGCCTGCGTTCTGCCCTACGCTGCGCGAGTAGCAGACCGGCTTCGATGGTCTTTTCCAAGCCGACCTCGTCAGCCAGGATCACCCCCTTCGAGAGCGGGTTGCTCGTGACCAAAAGCGCCGCGTCGATTGGGTGGAGGTTCAGGTCAACCTGCGCATCCAGCAGCGCCCCGGCCATGCGGTCCATGGAATCCGTAGGACCGCGCAAAGTGAGCGTTTGGGCAAAGTACGCCAGTTGATACGGGCTGCATTACATTGATTGTCTTGCCCTCGACTCAACTGGGTTCGGCTGCATCATCAAGCAGCGCATTGATGCTGTTTGGCACTACACCGCGTGCAAGCAGCCGCTTGAACGTTTCGTAAACGTCGGTCTTCGACCCGGCCTTGCGCGGCGTGTCTTCGTCATTGAACCAAACGTACACGATCATCTTCACTGGGCTCGAAGCAAAGCGGAAAAACAGCCGGTACCGGTCCGGCATACCTGCTTTGACCCGCCTCCAGTTCGTACTGTCGGGACCAACCGTCTTGCCCAGCCGGAAATCCGGTGCTTCCGGGCTCGCGGGTACAAGCTCGGTCACCGCGCGGTAGACCGACGCCAAGAGCTTAGTCTTGGGGTGCGCCTTGTAGCCCCTGGGGTCCTTGCGAGCAAGCTCGGTCACCGTCGCTTCGAGTTCATCAATCGCGGCTTTGAAAAGCCGGAAGTAACAAAGACGCCAGCCGTTCGCGATCATGGCTGGCGTCAATCGACTTTCACACCTTTGACCAGCCTGCCAATACGGCGCAATTGGCCTGTATTGGCCACAACAATATGCTGCGGGTTGTCAATCATCCGCCTCTCAAGGAACTGCAAGAAGCTGGCTACCACCGGGTCACCCTCGTCGTCCTTGGCCTTGCGCCGGATGCGAGTCTTAGCAGACAACAGGACCGCGCCGTCGGCAACAACAGTCAGTTGTACCTTGCCACTGAACTCGGGATGGGCGTTGAAGAACCCCGCAGGCAGCCGCATTCCCCGGGAATTGCCAACCTGGACCACCGTCCCTTCGTACACTTCTTGACGCTTGACTTCACTCATAACCGACCTCCCGCCGATGTGTTTACATGTGTAAGCACAACATTCTAAGCGCCGGCAATCAGGTATCGGTGGTCGTGCGCGCCGGCGGATCCGCCAGCCGGACACTTTCAACTACCCTGCAGGAAGCTCCCCACCAACTCCAGCTGCTCCGCCACATTGAGCGCCGGCGCATGGCCGCAGCCGGCGATCGTGACCACCCTGGCACGCGGGCCGCGTCGCGCCATCTGCTCGGCTGTGTCGGCCGCCAGCAGATCGGAATCGGCGCCGCGCAGGCACAACACTGGAATTGTCAGGCTGTCGTAATCGGCCCAGCGGTCATGGTCGTTCGGATAGTGGATGAACTGCTGCACCATGGCCGGGTCGTAGTGCGGAGTGACGCGGCCGTCGGGCAGGCGGCGCGTGGAGGTCTCCGCCAGGTGCCGCCACTGCGCATCGGTCAGGAACCCGTAGGGCTTGTAGATGCTGCGGAAATACTGCTCCAGCTCGGACACGGTATCGAAGGCCGACGGGTTGCCGGCGTAACTGCGGATGCGGCTGACGGCTGAGTCGGTGATCTTGGGGCCCATGTCATTGAGCACCAGGCGCTGGATCCGCCCGCGCAATGGCCCGGCCGCGGCCACCATGCCGATGGCGCCCCCCATCGAGGTGCCGACCCAGTGAAACTGCTTCAGGCCGAGCTGGTCCACCAGAGATGTCGCGAGTCGCGTGTAGAAGCCCAGGCAGTAGTCGTTCTTCGGGTCCGGACTCCACTGGCTCAGACCGCGCCCCACGGTGTCCGGACAGATCACGCGGTAGCCCCGTGCCGGCGTGCTCAGGTAGGCCGCCAACTCGTCCATGTCACGGCCGGTGCGCGCCAGCCCATGCCACGCGATGACGGTGGTCGCGTGGCTGGCGCCCCACTCCATGTAGTGGATCTCGCGCCCGGCGCAGCTCAGGTAGTTCGACGTTGGGCTCATCAGGAATCATCCATGCTGCGCATTGCGGAATTCGCGCGTGGGACCGGCCCGGCGCTGCTCATGGTTGGGTTCCTTTGCTCGAGTTGGCGCCCGCGCTGATGCGCAGGCGCCCGACGACGCCGGTCGGGAAGTAGTACACCGACAACACGAACAACACCCCGAGCCACAACAACCAGCGGTCCGGCGACAACAGCGCGGAGAGCCAGGGCACAGCGCTGGTGGCCTCGCTGCCGAGGCGCAACAGGTCCTGCAGGTAACTCTGCGCCACCATGAACAGCACCGCACCGACGGCGGCCCCGTACATGGTGCCCATGCCCCCGATCACTACGATCAGCAGCACGTCCATCATGATTTCAAACGAGAGCGAGGTGTCGGGCCCGTTGTAGCGCAGCCAGAGCGCCAGCATGGCGCCGGCCATGCAGGCAAACAGCGCCGACAGGATGCTCGAGATGGTGCGGTAGACCACCACCCGGTAACCGATCGCCTCGGCCCGGAACTCGTTCTCGCGGATTGCCTGCAGCACGCGCCCAAAGGGCGAGTTGACGATGCGCAGCAGCGTCAGCAACAGGACCAGCGCCAGCACGAACAGCAGGTAGTAACACAACAGGCGTCCGTCCACCATCACACCCAGCACCGGTTCCTCGATGAACCTGAAGCCCGGCGACAGGATCTCGGGCACCTTGAACGTCAGCCCGTCCTCGCCCCCGGTGAGTTCGGACAGCTGCGAAGCCAGCGTGAGGAAGGCCGAGGCCACGGCCAGCGTGATCATGGCGAAGAAGATGGCCCGCACGCGCAGCGAGAACAGCCCGATCACCAGCGCCAGCACGAACGACACCACCAGGCCGCCCAGCAGGCCCGCGAGCAGCGCCTCCCAGGTCGGGCCCAGACGCGTGGTGGCGATGGCGATGCCATAGGCACCGATGCCGAAGAACATGGTGTGCGCAAAACTTACGATGCCGGTGTAGCCCAGCAGCAGGTCGAAGCTGCCCACCAGCACCACGAACACCAGCACCTTGGCCGCCACGCTGGTGGCCTTGACTCCGGGGAAGATGAAGGGCGTGAACGCCAGCGCGAGCAGCAAAGCCACCAGCAGAACAGCCAGCACGCGGCTGCGCGGATAGTCATTCGAGAGCAGCCGGTTCAGCATGCGGCCCCCCGATCGTCCTGAGCCAGTCGAAGGATGGAGAGGATTCGCTGCAGCATGGCGCTAGCGGTTCGCCACCGGGTACACGCCCTGCGGGCGCCACAGCAGCACCGCCGCCATCAATGCGATGTTGGAGAACACCGCGGCCCTGGGAACCAGGAACCCGGTGTAGTTGGCCATCAGCCCCACCAGCAGCGCGCCGATCAGCGCACCGGTGGTGGAACCCAGGCCACCGATGATGATGACGATGAAGATCAGGATGTTGACCTGTGCGCCCATTTGCGGAATCACGGTCTGTTGGTACAGCCCCCACATGACGCCGCCCAGGCCGGCGAGCGCACTGCCCATCACGAAGATGCCCACGAACAGGCGCCGGATCCGGTAACCCAGCGCCTCGACCATTTCGCGGTCCTGCACGCCGGCGCGGATCAGCAGACCGATCTTGGTGCGGCTGAGCTTCCAGGCCAGCGCCGCGAACACCGCCAGCCCCACGACCATCGCGATCAGCCGGTAGCGCTCGATCGCCGCATCACCGACCAGCAGCGAGCCGCGCATGGCATCGGGCAACGGCAGCGCGATCTGCTGCGGCCCCCAGATGACCTTGATCAGTTCCTCGCCGATGATCATGCCGCCCATCGTGATCAGGATCTGCTTGAGGTGCTGACCGTACACGGGACGCACGATGAAGCGCTCGAACGCCAGGCCGACCGCGCCGGCGACGGCCATCGCGATCACCATCGCCAGCACGACAGCCACCAGGTTGCGCCACAAGTCGGCGGAGCCGGTCCAGTCGGCCATGCCACCGAGCACGCTGGTGGCGACAAAAGCGCCCAGCGCGATGAACACGCCGTGGCCGAAGTTCAGCACGTCCATCAGGCCGAACACCAGCGTCAGGCCCGATGCGATGACGAAGATGATCAGGCCCATGGCCAGGCCCGCCACGGTCAGCGTCAGCCAGGTCGAAGGCGAGCCGATCAGCGGGAACACGATCAGCGCCAGCACGGGCACCAGCGCGATCGGCTTCCAGTCGAAGTCAGTCTTGTTCATGTCGGATCCACCACGCTTGCCACTTTCCCGGCGCCGGCGTCAGCCGGCGACGCATGTGCTGCGCTGCCCCCAACGGGGGCTCGCGCGACTTGGGGCGGCCCGGCGTCGCTCACAGCGCCAACCCCAGCAAGGAGCGCTGCAGCGCCGCATCGGCCGACAGTTCCCGCATGCTGCCGGCATGCACCACGCGCCCGTTGTCCATCACCGCCACGCTGTCGCCCAGGCGCTGCGCGAAGTTCATGTTCTGTTCGACCAGCAGGATCGTGACCCCGCTGGCCTTGAGCTGCGCGAAGGCGTCGATCATGTTGTTGATAATGGCCGGGGCCAGGCCCTTGCTCGGTTCATCGACGATCAGCAGTTCGCGCGGCTCCACGATGGCGCGCGCCACCGCGAGCATCTGTTTCTGGCCACCCGACAACTTGCCGGCGGGATGGTTCCAGAACTGCTCGACCGCCGGGAACAGCGAGAAGATCCACTTCAGGCGGGCCTGGTCCATCTGGTTCGCGCGCGCCGCGCCACGTGCCGCCAGCAACATGTTCTCCTGCACCGTGAGGTCGGAAAAGATGCCCATGTTTTCGGGCACGTAGGCGATGTCGAGGCGCGCGATCTGCGGCGTCGCGAGCGCCGTGATGTCGCGCCCGCCGAAGTGCAGTGTTCCCCTGGATGCGCGCCACAGACCCATGATGGTGCGCAGCGTTGTGGTCTTGCCGGCGCCATTGCGCCCGAGCAGCAGGCTGATCTGCCCGCGCGGCACCACCAGGTCCACGCCATGCAGGATGTGGTACGCGCCGATATGGGTGTGGACCCCCTGAAGGATCAGCAGATTCACCCCCGCCGGAACAATTTCGCCGTGCCCGCTGCGGTGCGCGCCTGCATGCGGGCGGACAGCCGCGGCACTCATGACGCCTCGCTCCTTCCCCCTGCAGGGGGAAGGCCGGGTTGGGGGGGAGCCACGTCCTGCGCAGAGGCGTCCTGGGGGCTGACCCCCAGGTACGCCTCCTGGACCACTTTCGACGCAATGACAGTCGCCGGGTCGCCGTCGGCCACCAGTGTGCCGTTGTGCAGCACGATGATGCGGTCGGCCAGTTCCCGCACCACGTCCATCTTGTGCTCCACCAGCAGGATGGTCTTGCTCTTGTCCTTCTTGAGCGCGCGGATCAGGTTCAGGATCACCGGCGCCTCGTCCACGCTCATGCCGGCGGTCGGCTCGTCGAACATGAACACACTGGCCTCCAGCGCCATCAGCAGCGCGACTTCGAGCTTGCGCTGGTCGCCATGCGGCAGGCTGGCCACGGTGGCGTGTTGCTTGTCCTGCATCGCCACATCGGCCAGGATCGCGTGGGCGCGCCGGGTCAGGTCCTCGTGGTCGCTCCACACGCTCCACAGGTTCAGGCCGTGCCGGTGCCGGCCGGGCCGCGTCGCCTGCACGGCCAGGCGCACGTTCTCCAGCACGCTGAGGTTCGGGAACAGGTTGGTCAGCTGAAAGGCTCGACCCAGGCCCGCATGGGTACGCGCCGCAACGCCGAGGCTGGAAATGTCGCGCCCGGCCAGCGACACGCTGCCGCTGCTGGCCCGGAGCTGGCCCGAGATCAGGTTGAAATAGGTCGTCTTGCCGGCGCCATTGGGCCCGACGATGGCCGTCAGCGTGCCGGGCGCAAACGCACAGCTGACAGCGTTCACCGCCACGTGTCCGCCGAAACGGATCGTGAGATCCCTGGTTTCAAGCATGGTGGCCGACTCCGAAGGGGCCGGAGCAGTGGCAACGGCCTAGCGTTTGTTCCGGATCGGGATGGCCATGTCTTCGGCCCGGATCTCGCGCACCAGTTCCGGCACGCCCCAGGCGAATGCCGGGTCGACCTTGATCTTGAAGTGGTACATGCTCTGCATCGCCTGGTGGTCTTCCTTGCGGAAGGTCATCTTGCCCTTGGGCGTATCGAAACTCATGCCTTCCATGGCGGTGATGAGCTTTTCGGTGCCGGTGTCGCCGTTGGTCTTCTTGAGCGCCGTCACGATGGCCATGGCAGCGGAAAAGCCGCCCGCGGTGAAGAAGTCCGGCGGCGACTTGAACTGCTGGTAATGGCGCGCCACCATCGCGTCGTTGGCCGGGTTCTTCGGAATGCCGAAGTAGTAGTACAACGCGCCTTCCATGCCCGGAAACTGCTTGTACGCCACCATCGCCGGCAGGATGTTGCCACCGGTTGCGAGTTCGATGCCGAAGCGCTTCTTCAGGTCCATGTCGGCGATCTTCGGGAACGGCGTCGGGCTGCCGGCCCAGCCGACCGAGATGAATTTCCGGCCCGGCTGGTCTTTCAGCTTGTCGATGATGCGTTGCAGGCCGGCGGTGAAGTCGGTGGTGCCGGTGGGCAGGTATTCCTCATGGACGATCTTGGCCTTCTTCAGGAATTCCTTGGACGCCTTCACACCGTCGCGCCCAAACGCGGTGTCGTTGGCCAGCGTGGCGATCACGTTGCCTTCGACGTCCAGCGCGACCGCGTTGGAGGCGGCGTCCTGGCTGCTGTTGCGGCCGGTGCGGAAGATGTAGCGGTTCCACTTGTCACCGGTGATGCTGTCGGCGACGGCCGGCTCCACCAGCAGGATCTTCTTGTATTCCTCGGCCACCGGCAGCATGGCCAGCGCCACCGGGCTGGCAGTGGGACCCACCGCGATGTCGACCTTGTCGTCGCCATAAGCCGCCGCCAGCAGCGCCTTGCCCACATCGGGCTTGCCCTGGTCATCCTTCTCGATCACGACCAGCTTCTTGCCGGCAACGGTCATGGTGCCGCCGGTGGCATAGTCCAGCCCCATGTAAAAACCGACGATGGTCTGCTTCGCATAGGCTTCGAGCGGGCCGGCCTTGCTCGCGATGATGGCGATCTTGACTTCCTTGGCCTGGGCGAAGGCGCCAGGAGTGGCAAAGGCGGCCGCGGCCAAAACGGCCAGCGCGACGAGGGTGCGACGGTACATGGATGTCTCCTGATTTATGAACGAGTCGGTCTACGTATTGCACAACCCGTGCCCATGTGCAAGTGCTTGATTCATATGGGTGTTTCCTTAAGGCCGCTTTCATTTGTCTGTGCTTCAGTCATCTTAAATGACTGAAACAAATACATATGGTCTATTTTTGAACACTTTCACCCAGCCGCCCGTACAAGGTTGCGCGCGCAATTCCCAGCATCTTGGCCGCCGCAAACTTGTTACCCGCGGTGGCGGCCAAAGCGGCGCCTATCGCTGCGCGTTCCAGTTCAGCCACCTGGACCGACAGTGGGCGCAACAAGTGGTCGGCGCGTTGTGCCGGGCGCAGGTCGATGTCCGCTGCCGCTGCCGCTGCCGCTGCCGCCGGTGCTGGTGCTGGTGCAATGCGCTCAATGCCCGCCTCGCGCAACACCTGCTCCAGCGCCCGCGCATCGATGCTTCGCGTGTCGCTGCGCATCGCGGTCTGCTCCAGCACGTTGCGCAACTCGCGGATGTTGCCGCGCCAGTTCTGCGCGCACAACAGGTCCAGCGCGCCCGGCGTGAGTTCGGGCAGCGCCGCGCCGTTGCGCAGCGCCACATCGTCGACCAGCGCCTCGACCAGCGCGGGGATGTCGCTGCGGCGCTCGCGCAGCGGCGGCACCCGGATCGGCAAAACGTTGAGGCGGTAATACAGGTCCTCGCGGAACTTGCCCTGGCGCATCCACGCGGTGAGGTCGCGCGAGGTCGCGGCGATCACGCGCGCATCGAAGGGCACGAGCTTGTTGGAGCCCAGCGGCTCGATCTCGCCCTCCTGCAATGCGCGCAACAACTTGGCCTGCAAGCCCAGCGGCATGTCGCCGATCTCGTCGAGGAACAAGGTGCCGCCGTCGGCGAGCTTGAACTTGCCGTCGCGCCCCTTGCGTTCCGCACCGGTATAGGCACCGGGGGCGACACCGAAGAACTCGGCCTCCAGCAGCGTGTCGGGCACCGCGGCGATATTGACGCTGACCAGTGGGCCGGCAGCGCGCGCTGAAGCAGCGTGTATGGCATGCGCCAGCAACTCCTTGCCGGTACCGGTTTCCCCGAGCAGCAACACCGGGCTGGCCGACTGCGCGGCGCGCCGCGCCTGCCGCTTGACTTCCACCGCCGCCGGGCTGGTTCCGATGAAACTGGCGAAGGTGTATTTGGACGGACGCGCCCCAACGCCCCGGGTGCCGGTGAGGCTCAGCCGCTGCGTGGCCAGCTCGCGCCGCGCGTCGTCGAGATCGCGCTGCATCAGCGCGAACTTGCTGATCAGCGGCGCCAGCGTGGTCTCGGGATGGTCGAACAAGACGATGCCGATGGCGCCGATCACCGCGTCGGACTCGTCACGCAAGGGGATGCGGCTTACCACGAAGGTCCCGGCGCGGTTGGTCAGCAGGTCGATCAGGTACGGCTCGCCGGTCTCCAGCACGCGGCGCATCTGCGTGTTCGGAATCACCTCTTCCACCATGTGCCCGACGAACTGGTCCACCGACGAAAACCCGAGCGCCGGCAGGAAGCGCTGGTAACCCTCGTTGACCCACACGATGCGCCCGCTCCGGTCGACCAGGAACATGCCCTGGCTGATGCTCGAGAAAAGGTGGAACATCGAGCGCGCCGCCAGTTCCAGGATGCCCTGCGCGTCGAGTGGCAGGCCGTTGGGCGCGTCGGGCGGCGCTTGCGTGGGCGCGGGGGGCGTGGCTGGCATGGCCGATATTAACGTGGGCCCTGGCGTCGGAAACGGCAGCAGAGCCGGGATGCAAACCGCTGCGCCCGGCTCGCCGCGGGCCGGTACCACGCGGCGGTCCGGGTGCTCGGCGCCGACGGACGATTCCGCCGGCACAGCTCACAACCGGCCGACACAACCGGCGGTTGTCACCAGAAGCACAGGCAAGTACCATGCGTCGGTGCTTGAATATCGGTCCGATGACCCGGATCGAAAAATGGCCCGGGTGTCGGGGAACTTCCAGCGCACAATAACTTTTTTCATTCCAGGAGAACAAACATGCACATCGGGAAAGTTGGTGGCAGCAGACTATGGTCGGTCACGGGCGCACTGTTGCTCGGGACCGCGCTGGTGACAAGCACTGCGGCGTTCGCCAAGGACAAGGAAGACAAGTTCTATCCACCCGAGCAGGCCGGCCGTTATGGCATCGGGCACACCACCGTGGTGATCACCGACCCCGCACGCAACCTCGACGGCTCGTCTCCTGCCACCTCGTCGGGCCGGCTCCTGCACCTGGACATCTGGTATCCGACCACGGTCCAGACGAGCCAGCACATCCGGTACACATGGAACAACCCGCTCTACAACCAGAATCCCGGTGGCACGGTGTACCCTGGCCTGCCGGACCTTCCCGCGCTGACTGCGCTCGGCAGCCTCTCGCTCAATCCGGTCACCGACAACGCACCGCTGGCCAAGGCCGAATTTCCGCTGCTGATCGCCTCTCACGGCAATCTGGTGTCGTCGGCGAAGAACATGCCCGACACACTCGAAACCCTGGCCAGCCACGGCTACATCGTCGCGTCGATCGAACACACCGGAAATGACGACGCCTGGTACCAGGCTGATTTCATCAGGCGCTTTGTCCCGGCCCTCTCCATCGGGCCCAATCCACGCCTGGGCACCACCGACCTGATCGCCCAACGCTCCAAGGATGTGCGCTTCGTCATCGACGCGGTGCTGCAGGGCACGGTGGACCAGCGCACGGGTATTGCGTTCTCCAAGCGCATCGATGCCGACAAGATCGGCGTGCTCGGTTATTCGCTGGGCGGGCAAACCAGCCTGGCCACGGTCGCGGGCATCAGCTCGGCCGGGCTTGCGCCCGACAGCCGGGTCAAGGCGGCTTTCATGGGGGCGGGCACCAACTACGGCCTGCTGCTGAATTCGGCGGATTATGCGAATGCCAAGGTTCCGCTGCTGTTCTTCGGCAACGACATGGGTATCGCCTACGAAAACTTCAACCAGTTCACGGGTAGCCGCCTGAAGTATCTGGTGGATGTGGCCGGACACAGCCACCACACCTTGGGTTACCAGTCCAGCTGGTGCCAGGATTTCCACAATTCCATGGTCGTCCTCAAGCCGAACGCCTATCCGCTGGCGTTTGCGAATCCGCGGGTGTTGCAGCCTTCGGACATCGCCGACTTCATTTTCGACGCCACCTTCTATTTCACCTATACGGGCGCGCGCCAGTCGGGCGTCTACGAATATTGCGACGCTTCGGTTTTTGAAGGCATCAGCGACAACCAGTTGAAATCCGCTGTCTTCGGCAATCCGGGGATCCTGGCGGTCAAGAGCGAACTGCAGGGCCTGATGCCGCTCAAGCCGGAACTTTCCCTCGCCGAAACAACCCGGCTGACGAACTGGTATGCGGTGTCGTTCTTCAACAAGACGCTGAAGAAGGAAAACCGGTACTCGCGTTACCTCGCCGATTCCGCTGCCAACCGGCGCATCAATCCCTTGGTGGACGTGGTCAGGAACTGCCAGAAGGTCGAGGCCCACCCGATCGACCTGCGACCCGGCGACAAGATCACCTATGTTCCGCAAGGCACCGAGGGTTATGTCGTGAGCGTCAATGCTGGCTCGGCGCTCTACGACCAGGGCGCGACCAAGCTCAGAGCCGGCAGCGACGCGAGCATCTACCTGAGTTATCCGGGTTTTTCGTTTCCGGTACCGGGCCTTCCAGGGAACATCAGTACGCTGATCGTCAATGAGGATGGTGCCATCACCGCCAGGACGGCGTCCGGTATCGGCGGCATCGACGACAACGGCTCGCCCTGGTATTCGCGCGGCCAGCTGCTGCTGAGCAACCGCTTCACGATCGCCGCCCTGATGAAGAACCTCAACAGCAATGCGGCCGCGACGGGCGGCGGAGTGTTCGGTTATTTCGATGCGGCTAACAACCGCGTCATCGTGACCTACAAGGGTGTTCCTTCGGTCGGAACGACCGCGCCCAATACCCTGCAGGTGGCGGTGTATGCGAGCGGCAAGATCGAAATCATCGTCGGTGAGCTCGCAGCCACCGGCGCAGGATTTTCGCCCGGCATCCTCGGAACCATCGGCCTGGCGACCGGCCAGACGAAGGCGAAAGACCTGCGCAACGTCAACCCGATCAGCTTCAGCCAGATGCGCGATCGCACCCCGGTGTTCATGCGCTTCGACGCCAACCATGCGATCTACGAGCAGTTCTATGCGGGCATCGGCGGCGCGTGCGGACGCGATGATGGCGAGTCCGACGACGAAGCCAGCAATTGAGCGGGACAGGTCGAACCAGGCGTTGTTTGACCACGCGGCATGGGGCGTGGGCCTCGTGCCGCTTTTTTGAAGGCGCTTTGGCGTTCAAACACAAGGACCGTTCACCCTGAGCCCGTCGAAGGGCCGAGTGGCTTCGACCCTTCGACAGGCTCAGGGCAGGCCAAGCGCAGCCCGAACGGATCTTGCCGCTTGAACGCAATTTGGTATGAGGCGGCTGAGCCGGGCGCCGATGGTGTTGCGCCCGACCGGCACCTGTGCCGATCATCGGAACTCGGGCGCAATGCAGGAGATCCATTCATGTACTACACGTGCAAGGACAGTGCCGCCGCCGTGACCGGTTCAACGCTGCGGCGCGCGGCGGATGGCGCCGGACGGCGCCGGTCGGTGTTGCGCATTGTGTTGGGCGCGGCGCTGGGCGTGGCCGCCCGCTGGTCCGTTGCCGCAGAACAGCTGGTGCAGCCAGTCGACAGCCAGCGGCGCTGGTTCAGGGCCGCGCAGGCG
>JANMYG010000381.1:0-8269 GCA_031381865.1 Betaproteobacteria bacterium
GGTGCGACGGACCCGAAGAAGGCGGCTCCCGGGACTATCCGCGCAGACTTTGCCGACAGCATCGACGCCAACGCGGTGCATGGCTCGGATGCCGCCGAAACTGCTGCGGTGGAAGTCGGGTTCTTCTTTCCCGGCATGAACGTTTACCCGCGCTGAGCGAAGTCATGCTGGCCAATCTTCTCGACTACGACCTCGAGGGTTTGGCCGCGTTTTGCGACCGGCTGGGCGAAAAACGCTTTCGTGCCACGCAGTTGTTCCGCTGGATCCATCAAAAGGGCGCCTCCAGTTTCGACGCGATGAGTGATCTTGCCAAACCACTGCGCGAGAAGCTCAAGGCTTCTGCCCGTGTCGACGGCCTGGTGGTCACGGCCGAACACCGGTCGAGCGATGGCACTATCAAGTGGTTGTTCGACGTTGGTGGCGGCGATGCGGTCGAAGCCGTGTTCATTCCGGAAGACGACCGCGGCACGTTGTGTATTTCGTCGCAGGCCGGTTGCGCTGTCGGTTGCCGCTTCTGCTCTACCGGGCACCAGGGTTTCAGCCGCAATCTGGGTACCGGTGAAATCGTGGCGCAGCTCTGGTTTGCCGAGCACTTCCTGCGCCGGCACCTTGGCCGCTCGGAGCGTGTCATCTCCAACGTGGTCCTGATGGGCATGGGAGAGCCGTTGCAGAACTACGCGGCGCTGGTCCCGGCACTTCGGGTGATGCTGGACGACCATGGTTATGGCTTGTCCCGGCGCCGTGTGACGGTGTCCACCTCCGGGGTCGTGCCGATGATGGAGCGTCTCGGGCAGGATTGTCCTGTGGCCCTGGCGGTGTCGCTGCATGCGCCCACCGACGCATTGCGCGACAACCTCGTGCCTCTGAATCGGAAATATCCGCTGGAGCAGCTGATGCAGGCCTGCCTTGCCTATCTGCCCCATGCGCCGCGGGATTTCATCACCTTCGAATACTGCATGCTGGACGGCGTCAATGACCAGGCACAACACGCCAGCGCGTTGGTCGAACTGGTCCGCAAGTACGCCGGCGCGGGCAACTGGTGCAAGTTCAACCTGATCCCGTTCAACCCGTTTCCGGCCTCGGGCCTGTCGGGATCCCCGCGCGACCGGATCCTGGCTTTTGCCAAGATCCTGGGCGATGCCGGAATAGTGACGACCGTGCGCAAGACGCGCGGCGACGATATCGACGCGGCGTGCGGGCAACTTGCCGGCGACGTCCGCGACCGCACAGGGGTATCGGATCGTATCGCCCGCCAGCGCACGATCCAGCTCAAACTCGTCCCTGCGAACGCAGACGAACACACGGAGAGTTGACGCATGCTGACAATGGCCGGATCCTCGATGCGCCTGACACGGATGCTGCTGGCGGCGCTGCTGGCTGGCGCGGCGTGCCTGGTCCTGAGCGCTTGCGCCGGCGGCCCAGGCAGCACGGGCTCCGGTGCCACGTCGGCGGATCTGGTCACCGATTCCGACGAGTCGGACGGTCGCAGGCGGGCCCGCATCCGGCTCGAACTCGCGGTCGGGTATTTCGAGCAGGGGCAGACAACCATCGCGCTGGACGAACTCAAACAGGCACTTGTCGCTGATCCGAGTTTTGCCGAAGCGCACAACTTCCGCGGCGTGTTGTACATGCGGCTCAACGAGTTCAAGCTGGCCGAAGAGAGCTTTCGCCGCTCGCTGGCCCTGAGTCCCGGCAATTCCGACGTTCAGCACAATTACGGCTGGATGTTGTGCCAGCAGGGGCGGCATCCGGAGTCGATGCAGATGTTCGCGCAGGCGCTGTCCAATCCGTCCTACGCGGACCGGCCAAAGACACTGATGACCCAGGGACTGTGCCAGCTCAGGGCCGGGCAGCGGGGGGAGGCAGAGGCCAGCCTGACACGTGCCTACGAACTCGATGCAGGCAATCCGATCACCGGCTACAACCTGGCAACCCTGCTTTTTCAACGCGGCGAATTTGTCCGCGCCCAGTTTTACGTCCGTCGCATCAACAACAGCGAGCTGGCCAACGCCGAGTCGTTGTGGCTCGGAATCAAGGTGGAACGGCGGCTCGACAACCGCGACGCGATGGAACAACTGGCCAGCCAGTTGCGCAAGCGCTTCGCCCAGTCGCGTGAGCTCGGTTGGTACGAGCGTGGAGCGTTCGATGAGTGATGCGGTTGCTGCCGGGGCCGTCAACCACAGCCGCGAAACCGGCCCGGCCGCGTTCGCGACCGCTGGCGCAACGCTGCGCAAGGCGCGGGAACAGGCTGGCCTGCACATCGGCGCACTGGCGGTCGCGCTCAAGGTGCCGGTCAAAAAGCTGGAGGCGCTGGAAGCGGACCAGCTGGACCAGTTGCCCGACGCGGTGTTTGCGCGTGCCCTCGCATCCAGCGTTTGCCGCGCCTTGAAGCTCGATCCTGGCCCGGTACTTCAGATGTTGCCTGAGCAGGCGACGCCCCGGCTGCCGGTCGACAAGCGTATCGGCGGCGGATCTTTCGACCGGCCGGGCATGGGATGGCGTGTGCCGTTCCTGTCGCGGTTGCCCAGGCCGGTGCTGATCAGCGCAGGTGTGCTGTTGCTGGCTGCATTGGCCATGCTGCTCCTGCCTTCCCTGGAAACCATCGGTTCTGCGGGTGCGCCCGCAGCGGTTGAAGCGGTCAAGGTCGAGCCCGCTGCGCCGGTACCTGCCCCTGCAGCGACAAACCTGCCGCTGGCGCCCGCCACGGCCGTGGCCGCGCTGGCTGCCGCGTCGGCCGACGTGCCGATTGCCGCAACCCCTGCGGTCGACGCCGGGGCGCGGGCGCAGGTTGCGGATACCGGCAGCGCGTCGGCTTCCAGGACGGACCCCGCCACGACGGGTTCCGGTCTGGTGGTGTTCACGGCCCGCGGTCCGTCGTGGGTCGAAGTCGCCGATGCCAGCGGTGTGGTGCAGTTGCGCAAGACCATGGCTGCCGGCGAAACGGCGAGCGCGTCCGGAGCCGTGCCGCTGTCGGTCGTGGTCGGTCGTGCCGATGTCACCGACGTGGCGGTGCGCGGAACCGCATTCGACCTGGCGCCGGTGACCAGGGATAACGTGGCCCGATTCCAGATCAAATGACCCAATCCATCGAACCGATAACAACCTCCATCGTGGCGACGCGCCAGTCGCGCCAGGCGACGGTGGCGTGGCGCGAGCGGGTCGTGACGGTAGGTGGCGGCGCGCCGGTGCGGGTGCAGTCCATGACCAATACCGATACGGCCGATGCCATTGGCACCGCGATCCAGGTCAAGGAGCTCGCACTGGCCGGCTCCGAGATGGTTCGTATCACGGTCAATACACCGGAGGCGGCACAGGCGGTCCCGCATATCCGGGACCAGCTCGACCGGATGGGAATGGACGTTCCGCTGATCGGCGACTTCCACTACAACGGCCATCGCCTACTGACCGACTTCCCGCCTTGTGCGCAGGCGCTCTCCAAATACCGCATCAACCCGGGCAATGTGGGCAAGGGCGACAAGCGGGACCGGCAGTTCGGGCAGATGATCGAGGTCGCCATGCGGTGGAACAAGCCAGTGCGCATCGGCGTCAATTGGGGCAGCCTGGACCAGGAGCTGCTGGCCCAACTGATGGATGAGAACAGCCGGCGCACCGAACCCTGGGACGCCAAACCCGTGATGTACGAGGCACTGGTCCGGTCGGCGATCGATTCGGCGCAACGCGCGGAACACATGGGCATGGACGGACGCCAGATCATCCTGTCATGCAAGGTCAGCGGCGTCCAGGACCTGGTGTCGGTGTACCGGGCGCTGGCACGCCGCTGCGACTACGCGCTGCACCTCGGGCTGACCGAGGCGGGTATGGGAACCAAGGGGACGGTGGCGTCGGCGACCGCGTTGTCGATCCTGCTGCAGGAAGGAATCGGCGACACGATCCGGGTTTCGCTGACACCCGCTCCGGGCGAGTCGCGAACCCAGGAAGTCGTCATCGCGAACGAGATCCTCCAGGCGCTGGGGGTCCGTTCCTTCGTTCCCAGCGTGACCGCATGCCCCGGTTGTGGCCGTACCACGAGCACCACGTTCCAGGAGCTGACCCAGCAGATCGACGATTTCCTGCGCGCCCAGATGCCGTTGTGGCGCGACAAGTACCCCGGCGTCGAAAAGCTCAAGGTGGCAGTCATGGGTTGCATCGTCAACGGCCCGGGCGAGAGTAAACACGCCGACATCGGCATCAGCCTGCCTGGCACCGGCGAGGCGCCCGCCGCGCCGGTTTTCATCGATGGTGAAAAACGCATGACCCTGCGCGGCGACGCCATCGCGCAGGAATTTCAGGCCGTGGTGGAGGAATACATCCAGCGCCGGTTCGGCAGCCGGGCCGCCGCCTTGGACGCTTGACCGAAGTCCCCATGGCAGAAACGCAGACCAGCCAGCCGGCGCGCAAGCTTGCCGCCGTCAAGGGCATGAACGACATCCTTCCGCCCGATTCCTCGCAATGGGAGTGGTTCGAGCAGCATGTGCGCGACATCATGGGCGCGTATGCGTATCGCAGCATCCGCACGCCGATCGTCGAGTACACGCAGTTGTTCGTCAAGGGCACCGGCGAGACCACCGACATCGTCGAGAAGGAGATGTACTCGTTCGAGGACCGGCTGAATGGCGAACAACTTACGCTGCGGCCGGAGAACACGCCGGGCGTGGTGCGTGCCGCGATCGAACACAACCTCACCTACGACGGCGGCAAGCGCCTGTACTACCTCGGACCGATGTTCCGCCACGAGCGGCCCCAACGCGGACGTTACCGGCAGTTCTACCAGTTGGGCGCCGAAGCGCTGGGTTTTGCCGGCGCCGAAGTCGATGCCGAACTGATCGTATTGGCCTCGCATCTGTTGCAGCGGCTGGGTTTGCCCGGCGTGCGGGTCGAACTCAACAGCCTGGGTGTTCCCGCCGAGCGGCAGCTGCACCGGGTCGCGCTGATCGATTACTTCGAGCGCCATATGGACCAGCTCGACGCCGACGCCCAGCGCCGCCTGCGGACCAATCCGTTGCGCATCCTGGACAGCAAGAACCCGGCCATGCAGGCGCTGGTCCTGGGCGCGCCGGAACTGCTGGATTTCCTCGGCGATTCCTCGCTGCGGCACTTCGATGCGGTCAAGTCGCTGCTGAGCGCCAGTGGCGTCGCATGGAGCGTCAACCCGCGCGCGGTGCGCGGGCTGGATTACTACAGCCACACCGTTTTCGAGTTCATCACCGATGAGCTTGGCGCCCAGGGCACCTTGTGTGGCGGCGGGCGTTACGACGGCCTGTTCGAGGTGCTGGGCGGCAAACCGACACCCGCCGTGGGGTGGGGCATGGGCATCGAGCGCGTGCTCGAACTGGTGCGCGTGCGTGGCCATGCCGTGGCGGCGCCAGTGCCCGACGCCTACGCGGTGGTTCCTGACCAGGCGCGTCTTGAGGTCGTCTTTCAGACGCTGCAGGCCCTGCGCACGGCCGGCGTGAGCGTGCAGATGCATGCCGGCGCCCAGGAGACACAGGGCAGCATGAAATCCCAGTTCAAACGCGCCGACGCCAGCGGTGCCGGCTACGCGATCGTGTTCGGGGCCGGCGAATTGGCGCAGGGGCTGGTGACTGTGAAGTCGCTGCGTGATGGCAGTGGTGCCCAGGTCACGCGCGCCCTTGCCAGCGTGGGCGAGTGGGCTGCCACCCTACAATCCAAACCCCAATAGAAACTACGACATGGCAAACCAACTCGACCTCGAAGAACAAGAACAACTCGACCAGATCAAGCATTTTTGGAAGCAGTATGGCAACCTGATCACGTGGGCGCTGATCGTGGTGATGGGTGCGTTCGCGGGCTGGAATGCCTACCAGTACTGGCAGCGCAGCCAGGCGGCGCAGGCCGCGGCGATGTACGACGAAGTCGAGCGCATGACCAAGCTCGGAGACATATCGAAGGTCGAACGCGCGTTCACTGACATGAAAGACAAGTACGCCGGCACCACGTACGCACAGCAAAGCGGATTGCTGGTGGCCAAGCTCTACCACGAGGCCGGCAAGGCCGATGCGGCCAAGGCCACTTTGTCGTGGGTCGCGGAAAAATCGTCCGACGAAGGTTATCAGGCGATTGCAAGACTCCGTCTGGCAGGCATTCTGGCCGAGTCCAAATCCTATGTCGAGGCGCTGGCCCAACTGGACGGGCCATTTCCCGCCGAGTTCACGGCGCTGGCAGCCGATCGCAAGGGCGACATCTTCGCCTTGCAGTCGAAGACGAGCGAAGCAAAGGCGCAGTACGAAAAGGCCTACAAGGCCCTGGACGAGCGGACCGAGTACCGTCGCCTGATCGAGATCAAGCTCAACGCCCTTGGCGCCGACCCGCGTGGCGCCGAGGCCAGCGAGGCCTCGGCCCAAACCGGGAAAGCCACCGGCGCCGCCGCGAGTGCATCGGCTGCGGCAGCTGCGCAGGGGGCCAAATGAGCCGCCGCGCATGGTTGCCCCGCGGCTTTGCAGTGGCAGCCGCATCATTGGCTCTTCTGGCAATTTTGGCGGGTTGCGCCGGCGGCCCCGATAAACCCAAACCGACCGACCTTGGGCCGAATGCGGCCCTGCTCGATGTGCGGCAGGTCTGGACCGCACGCGTCGGCGTGGTGGGTTTCCCGCTCGACCTGAAAGTCAACGGTGGAGTGTTGACGCTGGCGGACTCCGAAGGCGTCATTGCCGCGGTGGATGGCGCGACCGGTCGGGACCAATGGCGCACGGCACTGGGCGCCAAGATCGGCGCGGGTGTAGGGAGCGACGGGCGTTATGTGGCCGTGCTTAGCAGCGCCAATGATCTGGTGGTGCTGGACGCCGGGCGCGAGATCTGGCGTGAAACCCTGGGTGCCCTGGGGCATACCGCACCGCTGGTGGCAGGTGCCAGGGTATTTGTCATGACGGCCGACCGGGTCGTGGCGGCTTTCGATGCCCAGAGCGGGCGCAGGCTCTGGAGCTACAGCCGGACCGGCGACCAGCAACTGGCGTTGCGCCAGGCCGGCGTGCTGCTGGCAGTGGGCGATACGCTGGTGGCCGGCATCTCGGGGCGGCTGGTCGGACTCAATCCGCTGAATGGCACCCTGCGCTGGGAAGCGCCGATTGCGAACCCGCGCGGCGTCAACGATGTCGAGCGGCTGGTCGACCTGGTCGGGCGTGTCAGCCGTGAAGGCGACGTCGTGTGTGCCCGCGCATTCCAGGCGGCAGTCGGTTGCGTCAATGCCGCGCGCGGCGCGGTGTTGTGGAGCAAGCCGGCCGGCGGATTCGAGGGCGTGCACGGGGATCGTGAATTTGTTTTCGGCACCGAGAGTGACGGCAAGGTGATCGCATGGCGCCGCGCCGATGGGGAGCGCGCGTGGGTGTCGGAGCGCCTCAAGTACCGTGGTCTGACCGCGCCGTTGGTGGCCGGGCGCTCGGTGGTGGTCGGCGATGCCCAGGGATTCGTGCATTTCCTGTCCAGGCAGGACGGCACGCCCCTGGGACGGATGTCAACCGACGGGTCGGCAATCGTGGCCGCGCCGGTGCTGGTGGGAAACACGCTGGCCGTGGTGACGCGCAACGGCGGCGTTTTCGGATTCAGGCCCGAGTGAGGCTTTCCGCCGCGATTGCCGCTGCACCATGAAACCCGTCCTGGCGCTGGTCGGTCGCCCCAACGTGGGCAAGTCGACCTTGTTCAATCGCTTGACCAGGACCCGCGACGCGATCGTGGCTGATTTTGCGGGGTTGACGCGCGACCGGCACTACGGCCAGGGCAAACACGGAAAACACGAGTTCATCGTGGTGGATACGGGTGGCTTCGAACCCGACGCCGCCAGCGGAATCTACAAGGAGATGGGCAAGCAGACCCGACAGGCCGTGGCCGAGGCGGACGTGGTCCTGTTCCTGGTCGATGGGCGCGAGGGCGTATCGGCGCAGGACCACGAAATCGCGCGCTACCTGCGCCGCCTGGGCAAGTCCACTTTGCTGGTCGCCAACAAGGCCGAGGGCATGAAGGACGGCACGCGGCTGACCGAGTTCTTCGAACTGGGTCTGGGCGAGGTCCACGCCATATCGGCCGCGCACGGGCAGGGTATCCGTGACCTGCTCGACGCGGCCCTGGAGGCCTTGAACCTGCCCGATCCTGATCTGCTGGAGGACGAGCCGGCAAGCGGCGCGATCAAGCTGGCGGTCGCCGGCCGGCCCAATGTCGGCAAATCCACGCTCATCAACACCTGGCTCGGCGAGGAGCGCCTGGTTGCGTTCGACCAGCCCGGCACCACGCGCGACGCCATCACCGTGCCGTTCGAGCG
>JANMYG010000383.1:0-5330 GCA_031381865.1 Betaproteobacteria bacterium
CTGCTACAATGCCAGCCGGTCACCACCGGAGAGATGGCAGAGTGGTCGAATGCGCCGGACTCGAAATCCGGTATACGGTCAAACGTATCCAGGGTTCGAATCCCTGTCTCTCCGCCAGTTTGCCGATGGTAGAACGTTGAAAAATGTCTCTACCCGCCATAAAACCCCACATAGATTTTGCACTTGGATGCGACGGGGTGGTTCGCGTTATTGCAGCTTGTTGGCGCTGACTCCGCGCTTTTCGTCGGCTTACCTTACACGCTGCCATTCGTCGTCAGATCGCGCAATCCTGGCCTTTTGATTTCATAGCGGAAATTCGTCGCCGCGAGCTAAGTTGCGATTCTTGCGGCACCCAATCGAATCCGGGCGCGTCCGGTCGACCGCGAACTTGGGCGAATATGAAACCTGCGCTTTCACTGCCTGCCTTCTGCGTGGCTCTGGCAAGCGACAGTAGCCACGCGTATATCGTTACCGGATTCGGTGCGGAGTTCTATAACGCCGACACTGCCACCATGGACGTGGCGCTTGGTGAGACTTGGTTGCGAGCGGCTGTGAGCGCGACGAAAAATGCTGCTCCAACTCCATCGCGAGTGTCAAGGTGAATTCAGGATCGCCTTCCGCTTTTCTTCGTATTCTGATTGGCTGATCAAGTTGCTGTCGAGCAGGGCCTTTAGCTCCGCCAAACGTTGAACAACAGATTTTCCGGTTGGGGCAGGCATTGTGGCTTGTGGTTGACCTGGAGGGTTGTAGGTCGTGGAACTTCCAGTTCCCACCCGAAGCTCCCGGAAAGAAGGGACATTTTTGAATGCGTCCTTTGGCTTGTTAAAACCAATCGCCTTTGCGACCGCGATTTGAAGTTGCCGGCCCCAATCGGCAACCTTACCGACAAATTGGGTTTTGTCAGGGCTTCGCGCAATTTCGTCTTTTCTCCAGTCGGTCGCAAGAGTCTCGCCAAAACCTAGTACTGTGGGATTCAGCAGAACACGAATCGCATAGTACCGACTTGAGCTTTGCGCATTTGTCACCCTCACGTCCAGGGTGGTAATCGACCTACCGCCGATCGTTCCCACAAAAGGATCAACGGTCAGACAGTTGTCGGCAGACCCCTCGGCACCCATGATTCGGACATTGTCGACTTTCACCAAATGCTCGCCACCACATGGATTAGCCGTCACATAAAACGACGTGGTGGATTGATCCAAGTTCACCATGACGCTCATCTGAACAAAGAAATTCCCATTGTCCGGATTGAGCAACTCGATTATTCCGTACGACACACCCATGTTGGTGGGACCTTGGACCCTCGACGCGAAGAATCGCCATTGGTTGTCACCCTGGTAGATCGGGTATCCCCCGATTGTTGAATCGGACGCGACAGCCGAACCACGAGTCACAGGTTTCGGCGCATTCTTGTCGAACAAGTCTTCAGCATGGAGGCACGGCCACGAGAGCGCTGCCAACAACCCCAAAACCAGTTGGCGACAAGTGGAGAACGAGGCAGACTGATTGAACAACATCGGGGCACCTTCCTTCTGCTTATCCCATCGAATTGGTCAGCTCCTGATCTGGCAAGAACACCGACAATTTCCGCAACGAACTACCGATTTCCAATCTTCCAGTCTTGACCGCTCTGCATGGGTCTCCAAACATCTCGGTGGAGCATCCGAAGACCTTGGTTAACCCTTCGAATCACTGAGCCATGCGCCAGGACGGCTCCGTCGCTGCGAATTCCATAGGGCGTCCAAAATCATCTTAGGGCGTAGGTTGCATTCCTCGAATCGCGTTGCGCCACTTCCGGCAGTTCCTTCTGCTGTTGCCGCCTGTGAAGGTGCAGCGTGCAGGGGCGGCGCACTGCGATCCGATGTTACGCCTGTGCTGGAGTCTCATGCGGAAGAACGAGAACCTGCGGACCACCCGCGACCTGCTGCTGTCCAGGCTGATCTCCGGCGAGCTGGACGTTTAGGCGCTACCCGAGCCGGAGGCCCTCGCGGCAGGACCCCTGCGCCTGGCGTCAAGGAAGTCTCCGCCGGCTACGGCGATCTGGCGCTCGTCGAGATCCCGGCGATCGACCGGCTGAGTTCGCTGTGCCGGGGCTTCAAGAACCTGTACGCCGAGACCTTCGGCTCGTCTGGCAGCAAGGGGCGCGGGAGCGAAACCCAGGTCATCCTGACCCGCCGCCTGCGCGCGGGGCTGATGGCGCTGAAACCCGGCCGCCCTCCGAACTTCCGGCACTGGGGATCAAAGTCCCAAATTGGGACTAAAATGCGCCGATGCGCGTCATCGCCCTGTCCACCCTCAAGGCGTTCTGGGCCGGCGGTGTGCCTTACCAGGACGCGCAACAGCCGGCGCTGGCCTGGTATCGCGATGTGTTGAAGGCCGATTGGGCAACGCCGGCGGCGGTGAAGGCGCAGTTCCGCTCGACCAGCATCCTGAAAGACGGGCGGGTGGTGTTCAACCTGGCCGGCAACAAATACCGGCTGGTGGTGTGGATCAACTACCCGTACCGGGTGGTGTATGTCCGCTTCATCGGCACGCACCGGCAATACGACGCGATCGACGCGCAGACGATCTGACCCCGCCAAGGAGTGGCAAGCATGGAAATCAAACCGATCCGTACCAAGGCCGATTACAAGGCCGCCTTGAAGGCCGTGGAGTCGTTGATGGGCGCCAAGGCACGCACGCCCGAGGGGGACAGGCTGGATGTGCTGGTGACGCTGATCGAGGGCTACGAGCGCCAGCACTTTCCGATGGACCTGCCCGACGCTGTGGAGGCGATCAAGTTCCGCATGGAGCAGCAGGGGTTGACGCCCAAGGACCTGGAGCCACTCATCGGGCGCAGTAATCGCGTCTACGAGGTGCTGACCCGCAGGCGTGGCCTCACGCTGGCGATGATCCAGAAGCTGCATGCGGGCCTGGGCATTCCAGCGGAAAGCCTGCTCAGGCAAACCGTGCCGACACCCGCGGCGCGCTGACCCTCCTTACCAGACAGGCGGCCACGGGTGAGCCACGGTTCGGGCCAGAGCGCGGTACTCGTCGCCCGCGAGGCATCCGCCGGCTACGGCGAGTTGGCGCTGGTCGAGATGCCGGCGATCGACCTGCTGAGCTCGCTGGGCTGGGGCTTCAAGAACCTGTACGCCGAGACCTTCGACTTGTCTGGCAGCGAGGGGCGCGAGAGCGAAACCCAGGTCATCCTGACCCGCCGCCTGCGCGCGGCGCTGATGGCGCTGAACCCCGGCCTGCCGGCCGACGCCTACGCGCAGGCTACTCTGCAGCCCGCACAGGACCGCTCGAAGCAGATCGCCGTCAACGCCAACATCGAGTTGTTCTTCGCCGACCTCAAGGACTTTGTCGGCGCCCTGACCGCCGAATAGCAACGCGGTATCGACGAAGGCCTGACCGAGGAAGAGCTGGCCCTGTTCGATATCCTCACCAAGCCCGAGCCGGTGCTGACGAAGGCCGAGCAAGCCGAGGTCAAGAAGGCGTGCCGCGAATTGCTCGACACCCTCAAACGCGAGAAGCTGGTTTTCGACTGGCGCGAGAAGCAGCAGACCAAGGCGGCGGTGATTCAGACATTGAAGATTGCCATACGACCGCCCGCGCTGCCCGCCGCGTACACCAAGGATGTCCGCGCAGAGACGATGGCGCGTGCCTACGCGCATCTGTATGACCACTACTATGGCGCGGGTCGCAGCGCGTATTCCCCGGCATCCTGACTGTTCGACGGCAGGTGACTGCGGGCGGGGTGGGTCGGGCCTCAGTACATTTGCTGATGCCCGGCGAGATTTCATCGGCACCAGCCAATTCAACTGCGTTCCCGACGACGTGTCCTCGGACAAGGCGGTCATTTTGACGGTCTTGGGCATTGTATCGACAATGTATCTACATTTTGGAGGAACATATGGATACGGTAATTCGAAAATGGGGGAACAGTCCCGCCTTGAGGCTGAGCGCCGCGGCCATGAAGTTGGCTGCCTTTGACATTGAGCAACGCGTGACGATCAAGGCCAGCAGGGGGAAAAGGACATCCCTTTGAGGTTCTGCTGGAGGTCGCTGGACAAAAGTGTGCAGTTCTGTCCGACCAGGTCAAATCGTTGGACTGGAAAATCCGCAAGGCCAAGAAGAAGGACACTGCCCCTGCGCCAGTCATGGTGGAAGTTCGGGCGAAGGTCAGGGCCTTGCTGGTTATCCAGTGACAAAGGCGTTTCTCACACCCGCAATCGAGTCCCCGTCCAGCATCAGAATCGGCTGCTCGAGTTCTGTAGCATTTGATTCGCACGGAGATTTTTGCTCCGACAGAAAACTGACCTCGAGCTTGCTCAGGCGGATTCACCCAGCCGGCCGGCGCGGAAATCGCTCACCGCGCGGTAGATTTCTTCCTTCGAGTTCATGACAAACGGGCCGTGCTGGACGATCGGCTCCCTGAGCGGCTGACCGGAAATCAGCAGGACTTTGGCGTCGGCACCGGCCTCGATCACCACACCGTCGGCAGCTTCGCCATTGGCAAGAATCGCCATCCGCCGGGCCGGAACGGTCGTCCCGGCAACAGTGATTTCACCCCGGTACACGTAGACCAAGGCGTTGTGGTCGGCAGGAATCAGTTGCTCGAAACGCGCGCCGCGCGGCAAGTGCAGGTCGAGGTACACCGGCCGGGTGATTGCGCGCTGCACCGCTCCTGCGACGCCGTGGCTCTCGCCCGCGATCACGATCACGCGGACTCCTTGCGCCGTGACGAATCCGGGCAGTTCGTCATGCTGGAAATCGCGGTACCAGGGAGGGTTCATCTTCTCGCTGCTGTGCAGGTTGAGCCACAGCTGAAAGCCTTCCATCACGCCTTGTTCCTGTTGTGGAATCTCGGAATGGATGACACCCCTGCCGGCGGTCATCCACTGAACGCCGCCGTTTTGCAGCAGGCCCTGGTGCCCGGCGCTGTCGCGATGCAGCATGCGCCCGGCGACCATGAACGTCACCGTCTCGAAACCACGGTGCGGGTGATCGGGAAAACCCGCGATGTAGTCATCGGGGTTGTCGCTGCCAAACGCGTCCAGCATCAGGAACGGGTCCAGCCGATGCTGGAGGTCCTGCGTCAGCACGCGCCTGAGCTTCACACCCGCACCGTCGGAGGTGGCCTGTCCGGCAACCAGCCGCTCCACGGTGCGCGACTGCCGGACGGCCTGGGTTTCGATCGTTGTGTGGATGTTCATGTTCGTGTCAGTGTCCATGTGAATCTCCTTCCTTGTGAAGCCGGACCGGACCGCCGCGGCCGGTCATGCGCTTGCAGCCAAATCACCGGCCTACGGGAACCCGCAGGTCGTCCAGGTAATCGCGCCTGA
>JANMYG010000388.1:0-4046 GCA_031381865.1 Betaproteobacteria bacterium
CGCGCCTGTCGCGCGCACGCAGCCGCTTGCGCGAACTCATGGACGGCGCCGGTGCGCCGCAGCCGGCCGTTGCCGCCACGCAGCCGCCTGACGCGGCGCCGGTGCTGCGGCGCTTGAAATAACATCGATCCGACCAGGCCATGGACCCCAACCAACCTCTGTCTGCCGAGCCCGTGCGCGAGGACGAGTTGCACGCGCTGGTCGACGCCCGCTTGCCCGTGGACGAGCGGCTGGCCGTGGAGGCCCGGCTGGCCCGCGACCCCGCGGCCGCGGCGACCCGTGCTGCATGGCAACTGCAGCGTGACGCACTGCGCGACCTGTACCGGCCGTTGCAGGAGCAGCCGCTGCCAGCGCCTTTGGCGGCCGCGGCCCGCCACGCCGCGCAGGCCCAGCACGCCCTGGGGCAGTGGTCGCGCTGGGGCGGCATGGCCGCCGCCGTGGTGCTGGCGTTCGGCCTGGGATGGTTGTCGCACCGCCAACTGGAATACGGCGCCGGCGCGGTGTCGTCGGCCGGGCCGGCCGCGCGTGTTGCCAGCGCGCGCGAATTTGCCAGCCAGGCCACGCTGGCCCATGCCGTGTATGCGCCCGAGTTGCGCCACCCGGTCGAAGTCACTGCGGCCCAGCAGGAGCACCTGGTGCAATGGTTGTCCAAACGGCTGGAGCGCCCGCTCAAGGTGCCCAACCTGTCGGCGCTGGGTTATGAACTGGTGGGCGGGCGCCTGCTGCCGGGTGCAGCCGGCGCACGCGCACAGTTCATGTACCAGAACGCCGCCGGCGAACGCGTGACGCTGTACCTGGGGGCGACCCAGAAACAGGCCGCGCCACCCGCCGCGCCCGCGCTGGCGCCGGACGCGCGCGAGACCGCGTTCAGCTTCGCCGGCGACGGCCCGGTGCCGGGCTTCTACTGGGTCGACCGGGGCTTTGGTTACGCCTTGTCCGGCCCCTTGTCGCGCGAGCGGCTGCTGGCGCTGGCGCAGTCTGTCTACGCCCAGTTGTAGCGCCGGCCGCCGCAGCTCAGCAGTCGGTCGCCAGGTGCGCGACGCAGTCGCCGCGCTCGACGCGGCCGAAATGGCGCTGGCACACCACCATGCCGGCGCGGCGGAAATGCACCGGCACCGGTACGCGGGCCGGGTTGTCGACGAAATGGATCTGCGCGGCGAGTTGGCCGCCCTGCACCTCGGCGCCCAGGTCCACCATCGGCTCCAGCAGGCCCGGCTCGGTGGCGTACACATAGTGGTCGCGGCTGGCCACTTCCATCAGCCGGGTGGCCGGTGCGGCGTCGGTGGTGGTGGCGGGTGCGCCGGCCAGCACACCGGTGAAACGCAGGAAGTTCTGCACGCCGCGGTCGAGCATCGCCAGGCTGGCGCGGTCGACGTCGCCCCCGCCGCCGAATTCGCCGCCCAGCGACACCAGCCCGCGGCGCGCCGCGGCCGCGCCGGCCAGCCGGTTCTCGGGGTTGTAGGCCCACACCAGGCTCAAGGGCGCACCAAAGGCCCGCAGGGCCGCCATCGCGCGCGCGTCGAGCGCCGCGTCGCCGCTCTTGCGCATCGAGCAGAAGGGCACGTAGCGCAGCGACGAGCCGCCGGAATGCAGGTCATGGTGGAAGTCGGCCATCGGGTACAACACGCTGTCGATGTAGTGCGCAATGGCCCAGGTGGGCGTGCCGTGCGGGTCACCCGGAAAGGCGCGGTTGAGGTTGCCCTGATCGATCGGCGAAACCCGGGCCCCGGCCATCGCGGCCGGCAGGTTCGACGCCGGCAGGATGATGACGCGGCCGCGCACGTGTTCGGGTTCGAGCGCGCGGATCAGCTTGGCCAGCACGATCTGGCCCTCGTATTCGTCGCCGTGGTTACCAGCCATCAGAAACACGGTGGGGCCGTCGCCGTTGCGGATGACCGCGATCGGAATCGAGATTGCGCCGTAGGCCGATCGCGTCACCGAGTGCGGCAGGTTCAGCCAGTCGACCTGCTTGCCGGGCCGCTCGAAGTCGACGTCGGTGAAGACCATGGTGGGGTTCGTCATAACGCTGCCTCCTGGGTGGTTATCGGATTTGCGAAGTAGTACGGTGGCCTGTGGCGCTCTCATGCCAAATTGCGTTCGATCGGCAAGATCCGTTCGGGCTGAGCTTGGCCTGTCCGGAGCTTGTCGAAGGTCGAAGCCACGCGGCCCTTCGACGAGCTCAGGGTGAACGGTTGATATCCTTGAACGCAAGAGCGTATCAGCCCCACCACGACCCGTTGAAAACCAGGCCGTGGGCGGCGAAGCGGTGCGCGCCGCGGATCACCTCGCCCAGCACGTCCTTGTACTCGGTCGGCTCGGTGATGACCTCGAAGATGCTGGCTTCGCCCACGCTGCCCGGCCGCAGCGTGCCGAGCTCGGGGCGCCGTATCGCACGCGCCGCGTTCTGCGTCGCGCACGCCACCACCTCGGGCAGCGTCATGCCCAATGCGTGGAACTTGCCGAGAGTCTGCAGCAGGTCGAAGGCCGGGCCATTGATCGACAGGATGTGCACGTCCGACGAGATCACGTCGGGCTTGAAGCCGGCCGCCAGCATCGCGCGGCTGGTGGCGAACCCACACGAGCCGGCGCCGTGGCCGATGTCGAAGATCACGCCGCGTTCGCGTGCCGCCAGTATCTCCGGCCGCACCCCGCCGCCGGGCTGCGAAGGCGCGTTCGGGAACGGCCTAAAGCAGTGCGTCAGGATGTCGCCCGGGCGCAGGCGCGCCATCACGTCCGCGCGCGACGGCGGCGGATGGTCCAGGTGCGCCATCAGCGGCAGGCCCGTGGCTTCGGCCACCTCGAGCGCCATGTCGAGTGGCGCGATGCCGGAGTTGCCGCTGGCGCCGCGGCCCACGCGCACCTTGATGCCGACGATCAGGTCGGCATGCGCCAGCGCCACGCGCACGCATTCATCGAGGTCGAGCAGGCGCAGGTCTTCGCATTCACCCACCATCACGGTGTTCGAGAACGCGAAGATGCCGGCGAACGACAGGTTCAGCAGCGGCAGGATACGCACCGGCAACGCCGGCTCGATCACGTGTTTGCGAAACCCCGGGAAGTTGCCCGGCCCGGCGGTGCCGGCGTCGACGAAGGTGGCGGTGGCGCTGGTGCGCGCGAGCGCCACCGCGTCGACGCCGATCGCCGTGCCGCCCCAGTACACATGCGTGTGCAGGTCGATCAGGCCCGGAGTGACGACCTTGCCGCGCACGTCGCGCACGTCGGTGCCTGGGCCGGCGGCGAGTTGCTCGCCGATGGCCGCCACGACCCCGCCGGAAAAGTGCACGTCGGCGACGCGGTCGATGCCCTGCGACGGGTCGATCACGCGAGCGCCGCGCAGTATCAGGTCGTGGGAGGCGAGGGCTGTGGTCATTCGGTGCTCCTGCAGGCGTCCAGCACACGGCGCACCAGGACGGCATCGTCGTCGGGGCGCAATGTCTGCGGGTTGATGGTCAGAATGCCGTTGTCGGCCAGCCGCTCCGACAGGTGCACCGGCGGGTCCCCCTGCTGCAGCCGCCGGCTCAGGGCGTGGGCCGAACCCTGCACTGCCAGTTCGAGCAGCGGGACCGGCGTGTCCTCGTCGGCGTCAACCAGCCGCGTGCGGATGCCGGGTTCGGCGGCCAGCGCCGCGGCAATGGCCCGCAGGCGGTCGGTGGCGCGCGCGGCGGCGGCCGGCTCGTCGCGTGCGACGAAGCGCTCCAGCGCCACCAGCAGGCCCGCGATCTCCTCCTTGCCGACCTTGAAGCCGCGCCCGATGCCGTGGTGCGGAATGCCGCCCAGCGCCTGGCGATCGATCAGCGCCGGCGGCGACCAGGTCTGCGGGCTCACGTCCATGTCCATCATCTGCAGCAGCGCCGACCCCACCAGGTCGCTGCGCCCGGCCAGCACGCCGCTGGCCTGCGGGCCGCCGATCGCCTTGCCGCCGCTGAACACCACCAGGTCGGCGCCGGCGCGTCGACGATCACCGGCAACTGGTGGCGGTGCATGCATGCCACCACCTGCGGCAGGTCGGCTACGGTGTGCGCGGTTGCCACGAACACCAGCGCGAC
>JANMYG010000450.1:0-4892 GCA_031381865.1 Betaproteobacteria bacterium
GGCCAGGGTCAGCAGCGCATCGCCCTGGCGCACCGGCGCGCCGATCGACTGGCTCAGGTCGCCCTGCACCACCAGCGCGTCGAATGGTGCCGTCACGCGCCCGCGCGCCAGTTGGTCTTCGACCGGCGCCAGCTCCGCCTGCGCCTCGGCGACACGCGCCATGCTGGTGGCGGCTCCGACGCGGTCGGACTTGGCCATCGCGCCGGCGTAGGCGTTCTCGTGTTGCGCCAGCTGGCTGGACCAGCGCTCGCGCTCGAGCAGCAAGTCGCCTTCGACCAAGTCCACCAGCGCGGCGCCGGCCTTGACCCGGTCGCCCGGCCGCACATGGGCCGCCTTCAGGAAACCGTCGGTCGGCGCGGAGACCACACGCTGCAGCCCGCCTTCGACGCGCGCGCGCCCGCCGACCGCGTATTCGAGCGGCGCCACGGCCACGAACAGCAACACCAGCGCGCCGGCGGTCAGCGCGCGGCGCGTGCCGCGTTTTCCTGGCTGGCGCAGCGCCTCCCAGCCGTGCGCCAGCGAACGCCACGCGCGCTGGTGCCAGGGTTGGGTGGCGTGGTGGATCCAGCGCAGGGCCGGTGCCGCGAGCACCAGCAGCTGCTCGAGCCGCGCCAGTTCATCCGCCGTCATCGGCGCTTCGGCCTGGCGCTCGACGCATACCGCGCCGAAGATCTCGCCGTCCACGCCCAGCGGCACGGTGGCCACTGCCGCGCCTACATGGCGCTGCAGCGCCTGGTGCTCCAGGCAGACCTGGTCGGTGTCAGCGCCGTCGGCCGACGCGGCGGGTGGCCACGCCAGCGTGGCGCCCTGCTCGATCGCCTCGTCCATGGCGCCCAGCAGCCGCTGCGGCAGCTCGGCCTGCGGATTCGACAGGTCGACACCGGAACTCGCCAGCAAGCGGGTCCGGCCATGTTCATGCAGGCCGATGGATACACGCGCGAACCCGAAATCGGAGGCCAGCGCGGCCACCAGGCCGTGCGCCGCCGCAGGCAACGACCGGGCTGTGAGCACCCGGGCATACAGGACCAGTGCAGAGCGCGCCAGTTCCGACGCGGGTGATTCGGCCGGCGGCGGCGCACCAGTACCGGCAACCCCGGCGAGCGCGGTTGCAAACGGCGTTGGCAGGTGTTCGCGTGTCAACGGTTCAGCCACCACACACCCCGCCGACCGGATTGCGGCGCTGCCCGGCCAAGCGCCCCGGCGCGCTGCTCAGAAGGCCGGTTGCCGACACGCCGCGCCTGCCACCACGGCACTCGCTGGTGTACCTTCGTGCCGCGCGCTGCGGTGCGAGCTTGCTTGGGGGCGGCCCGGCGCGCCGCTCACGCAAGCCCCAGGCGCGCCAGCGTGTCACCGGTCGGTCTGCCGTCCACCGACCAGCCGCGCAACTGGTAATACTCCGGCAGCATCTGCGGCAGCTTGGCGACCAGGCCCTTGGCGGTGCCACTCGGCGCGGGTTCCTCGAGCAGGCGCTTGGGCAGCGTGTCGTCGCTGGCCGACAGGCCGGCGGCGAGGTTGAACTGGCGCTCGAGGTTCCAGATCCGCTCGCCGGTCTCGCGCATGCGCGCGACCGTCCAGCCGCCGCCACAGGCGGCGTCGATCTGGTTGGCGTAGTGCTCTTTCTTGAAGCCCGAGCTCTGGGTAAAGATGCATACGCCGCTGGAGTCGATGGCGGCGATGAAGTCCTGCGACTCCTTGACCACCTGCGCCTTGCCCGCGACCTCGGTCGAGCCGAAATCGTGGCCGTAGGGGCTGGCGCGCAAGTGGCAGGCGCCGCGATTGCTGGTGGCGTAGGCGAGGCCCATGCCCTGCATCGCGCGGCCGTCGTAGGCGGCGAACTCCTGGCCCTTGACGGCCATCGACAACTCAGGGCGGCCGTATTTGGCGCACAGCAGTCTGGAGCCCAGTGCGATGTCGCGGCCGAAACCCTCGCCCTTGCCGGTCATCTCGGCCAGCTGGCACAACGCCTGCGCGTTGCCGAACTCGAGCCGGATACCGCCGGTCTCCTTCTCGGTGATCACGCCCAGGTCGAACAGCTCCATGGCGGCGGCGATGGTGCCGCCCAGCGAGATCGGGTCCATGCCGTATTCGTTGCACATGAAGCCGGCGAAGGTGGCCGCATCGAGGTCGTCGACACCGACCGCGGCGCCCAGCGCATAAGCGGTTTCGTATTCGAGCCCGCCCGATGCGCCGTGGTACTGGGGCCGGTCCTTGACCGAGAAATGCGCCGGGTCGATATGGCAGATGCGGCCGCAGCCGATGGTGCAGCCGAAACACGCGCCGTTGCGGATCAGGTTGGTGTGGCCATTCTTGTTGGGCGTGCGCATCGCCAGTGCGTTGACCTTCTCGTAACCCTCGAACTGCACCTGGCGGTTGTTGCGCGTCGGCAAGGCGCCGAAGGTGCCGGTGACATCCATCATCGGTATGGTGCCGAAACGCGTGAGTGTCTCGCGCCCGGCATTGCCGGCCAGCGCCTTGCTGGCAGCCGCCACCGCCTTCATGAACGCCTGCGGGTCGGCCGGCCGCACGCCGACCGTGCCGCGCACCGCGATCGCCTTGAGCTGCTTGGAGCCCATCACGGTGCCGACGCCGGAGCGGCCGGCGGCACGGTGCAGGTCGTTGACGATGCAGGCATAACGACAGCCGTTCTCGCCCGCGGGCCCGATCGATGCGACCCGGATCAGCGGGTCCTGGTGCGCCTTCTTGATCGCCGGCTCGACCTCCCACACCGAGCGGCCCCACAGGTGGCCCGCGTCCTTGAGCTCGGCATGCCCGTCTTCGATGTAGAGGTAGACCGGTTTCGGGGAGCGGCCTTCGAGGATGACCATGTCCCAGCCGGCCATCTTGAGTTCGCCGCCGAACTGCCCGCCCGAATTCGAACACGCGATCGCGCCGGTCAGCGCGCCCTTGGTCACCGCCGACCAGCGCCCGCCGGTCGAGGCCATCGTGCCCGTCAACGGTCCGGTGGCGATGATGAGCTTGTTGTGCTCCGACAGCGGGTCGACCTTGGGGTCGATCTCGTCCATTAGGTACTTCGTTGCCAGCCCGCGCTGGCCCAGAAAACTTTCGGCCCAGGCCATGTTCAACGGCTCGGACACGCAGGTGCCCGCGCTCAGGTTCACTCTCAACAGCTTGCGATGCCAGCCCATGATGAAGACCTCCGGTCGGATTGGGTTCGGGGATACCGCGCGGCGCAGGCTGCGCTCGGCACGTGTGGCAGTCTAATCCAATGCCGGCGCCCGGGGACCCGCGCCGTCGCGGCGCGTGGGATCGGTCTGTGCGCGACCGGCCCAACCAGCGCGTGCGGGTGTTGCAGCTGTCGGCAAGAATCGACCATGGCATGCGCGCGTTGCCTGCGCCGATGGTAAAACCACGCTTGGCAGTCTCCGGGGCCCGCAGGGTGCGCAGGGTGCTGCTGCCGGATCGGAATTTTCATTGGCTGGCAGATTGCGGAGCGACTACACATGAAGCAATGGCTTGCGAGCCCGATGGTCCGGATCGCCCTGTGTGCCGGTGCCTACGCTCTGGTTGGCTACTACTTCGGCAAGGCGGCCTTGGTCATGACGTCGCCGCTTCTGGGCGCAGCCATTGCCCACCCGTTGATCGTGCTGGCGTCCAACATCCGGCACCGGGTACGTGCCCATTTCTGGCTGCCGGTGCACGGGCAGCACTTCGTATTCAGGGACGTGACGATCCACGTGGTTGAAGATGCAGAACATTGCCGGTGGGTCAATCTGGCCGACGTGCGCCGCGTCGTGCCGACCACGGCCGCCGAGCGCGCGCTTGCAACCACCTACGGGGAGAGGTTCCGGTTGATGGGCACCCCCACCCAGGCCCATCTTCGCGACGACGCGCTGGTCACGCACCTGGGCAAGGTGAATGAACCGACGGCACTCAGGTTCAGGACATGGGTGGAGCGCAACATCGCGTTTCCGGGACGGCGCAGGAGGAAGGACCAAGGCATTCATGGGGACGGCAACAGCCACGATGGCCGGGCCTGAATCGATGGCATGATTTTTCGGCGACGCGCTGCCGGATGGTGAAGATCGCACCCGGGTCGGCCGCGCGCACGTCAGGTCTATTTGGAATCGGCCCCACGTCCCGGCCGCCATGCGCACCGCGCGCGCAGCGCCCGGGCAAGCAGCGGACGGTCGGCAAGAAGAGCACGGGTGATGGCCGGCTACGGCAACCAGTCCCAACACTGGCCAAAGCCGCGCCGCGTTATGCCGGGTGCCAATGGGTCCGTCCCCGGCCCCTGGTCAATGACGGTGGCACTGAGCGCACCAGTATCCTCAAGAATGGCGCGCAAGCTTCGCGCCAGATGGGGTGATGTCGCGCGCGCGGTCTTGATCTCCAGTGCGTGTTGTCCGTCGGCGCGTTCCAGCAACAGATCGACTTCAGCGCCACCGGCCGTTCGCCAGTAATGCGCCTGGCTGTGGGGATGGTGGGCGCTTTGCCCATCGCCGACAAGAGCCCATGACTGGCGAAACGCGCCCTGCCCCGCTGACCAACGACTCCCATCGCGCGTTGGGGACATTGGATATTTGGTGGCAGCGACCAACGCTGGCAAAGTTTCCGGATCCGTAATGACATTTTCGGTGGCGAACTTCAACGGAACCGGCGATGAACTCTGGCGCCAGGCATGGCCCAGCACCCCGGACAAGACGTCGATGAAATCACGGTGCCGAGGCACGACGCTTGCGCAGCCGCTCGGCTTTGGCCTTCTCGATCACATCCAACTGCTTTGCATGTGCAGGCGAAACAGCCCTCAATGCAACGATGTCAATCGCGTCCATCAGATCAATCTGATGCTCTTCGAGAAGTCGCCGACCCACCTGACTGCGCGCCAGCGTGTAAATGCGTTGGATCTTGTTGCCGAGCCGGTCTGCTGATCC
>JANMYG010000461.1:0-12862 GCA_031381865.1 Betaproteobacteria bacterium
CCCAAAGCCGCGCCCGCGCCAGGTCTCCATCGTTTCGTCGGCCGCCAGCGCAGTACGGTCCGCGCCGCCGAATAAACAATGCGCCAGCCCAGCCTCAGGCGGGCTTGGCGCCCGGTATATCCAGCGCGCCCACGGCCTGCTGCACGAACACGGTCTGGCGTCCATCGGCGAACGCGATGCCGGCGGCCTTGAGCGCCGCCTCCAGCCGCTTGAACGCCTGCGCCCGCACGTCGAACTGCTTTCCAGGGGCGGTCTCGAACTTGCAGCGGAAGGTCTTGACGCCGGGGTCGATGCGGTACAACTTGCCCTTGAGCGGCTCGCGCAGCAGGTGCCCCACCTCCTCGTCCTGCAGCATCGCCTCGCCCACCTTCTTGATCAGCTTGCGCACGGTTTCGCTGTCGACATCGATCGGCAGCGGCAGGTTGAACTTCTCGATCACCCAGTCACGCGAATTGTTGCGCACCGTGCCCAACGCGCCATAGGGAACGAAATGCAGCGGCCCGTTGTGGTGGCGCAGCGCGACCGTGCGCAGCGTGATGCGCTCCACCGTGCCCTTGGTCGTGCTGCCGCTCTCGATGTATTCGCCAACGCGAAACGCGTCTTCGGCCAGAAAGAAGATGCCGGCGATCACATCGCGCACCAGCGCCTGCGCGCCGAAACCCAGCGCCAGGCCGATCACGCCGGCGCCGGCCAGCAGCGGCGTGATCTCGATGCCGATCGCCCACAACGACGACAGCAGCAGCATCACGGCCAGCACCGCGGCCGCCGACACGCGCAGCAGCGGCAGCAGCGTGAGCAGGCGCGCCTCCGGGTTGGGTTCGCCGTGCGGGTCATGCGGCCCGATGCGGTGCAAACGCTGGTCGATGGTGGAGCGCACCGCGATCCACACCAGGTTAGTCAGCAGCGCGAGCGCGGCCACGCCGAGCAGGCTGAATGCAAAACGCACCAGCGGGCCCTGGCGCGTGGCGAGGTCGGCCAGCGGCGTGTCGAGCGCCACGGCGCAGGCCCCCAGGCCGATGGCCACCACGACAAAACGAACCGCCGACAACACGATGCTGGGCAACAGCCGCGGGTCGGCTTGGTCGGGTGGCGCGCCGGAGCCGTCCGACGGGTGTTGGTCGACGACATCGGCCCAGAAAAAGAACACCGCGTCGCGCAACACCATCTGCAACACGACCACGATGGCGACGATCGCCGCGATCAAGGCCACCTCGGCCCGGCTGAGCAGCCACGACGCATAGACCAGCATCACCAGCGCGGCCACCAGGAACGAGCGCGGGAACTTCGGCAGGCGCCGGCGCGCGTGTGCGTCGCGGGCCGTCCGCCCGAAAAACGCGAATGCCGCCACCACCAGCAGCAGGCTGCTCAGGGTCGCGACGGCCAACCGAAGCACCTGCGCGCTGTGCGGCGCATCGGCAAATTGCTCCAGCAATTCCGGCAGGTAGGCGCCAATGGTCAGCAGCAAGGCCACGGATAACGCGGTCGCCGCGACCCAGGGCACGCGCCGGGGCTCTACCGGCACCAGCCGGCGCGGCGCACGGCCCGGCGCGAGCAGCGTGGCGACGACCACCCAGCTCAGGCGCACCACCATCAGCATCAAGGTGACGGCAACCGCCATCTCGTGCACTCCGTGGGGCCAGGAGAACGCGGCCGAGGTCGCCACCGTGGCGAGCGTGAAAAGCACTACACCACCAGCCAGCAATCCGGCCCGGCGCAAACCCACGCGCAGCGCCTGCCGCGGCGAGCCCACGACCGCGGCCTGCAGCGCGCGCAGCGGGCCGTAGGCGTAGGTCCAGTACAGCCACTCCACACTGCCGCCCACGAGCAGCAGGATCAGGCTGTAGGTGACGGCGCGCACACCGGTGCCGCTCATCATGGCGCCCGACATGGCGACCGCCAGCGCGTCCCACTCCTGCGGCGCCTGACCCATATCCGCGGCCAGCGCGGCGATGCGGGCCTGGCCATCGACCAGCAAACGCATCACGGCGTCGCCCCCGCTTCACCCGGCACTGGATCGGCGACCCATTCCCGCGGACTGCGCGCGGCCGAGGCGTCCGCGAAGGCCGGCAACAACCGCGTCACCGAGACACCAGGGCCCAGCACGCGCGCCTGGCAGGCCAGCCGCACCCCCGGCGCGGCATGCACGCGCGCGAGCGTGGTCTGCTCCAGGTCGTTGAGGGGCGACAGCGACTGCGCGCCGCTGTCCACCGCCACCCGGCAGGTGCCGCAGCGCCCGCGGCCCGAACAGACATGGGCATGGGCGATATCGTTGCTGCGGCTGAGTTCGAGCACCGACAGGCCGCGGCGCCCCTGCGCGACCTGCCCGCCGTCGTAGGCCACCTGCACCGGCCGCAAGCGGTCGCGCAACATGCGCGCGGCAACCAGCAGGACCGCCAGCAGCACCACCACGGCGTAGGCCAGCAGCACCCGGTCCTTGGCGCCGTCGAGTTCGGCCACCAGCGCGGCGATCGGGCGCAGGTGGTCGATGATGAGTGCCTTCCAGGCCGGGTCGGTTTCGAGCCGCTGCAGCACCGCACGCCCGCCCTCCGCGAAACCCAGCAGCGCAACGATCGGAATGGCAAACAGCACCGGCAACACGACGCCGCCGATGCGGCGCCAGACCGGCTGCAGTACGAGCCAGGAATACAGCCCCAGGGCGCCGTGGATCCAAACGATCATGACCACGAACAACTGCTGGAACGCATAACGCGGCGCGAAACTCCAGTACACCGCCAGCATCTGTCCGTAGACGAAATTGAAGTCGCGCCCGAACTGGGCTGCGATATGGGTCGCCACCACATGGGTGATCAGCATCGGCGGCGTGAGCAGGCCGAGCGCCAGTTGCACCGCGTCGGTCCGGCTCATCGCCAGCGAGCGGCGTGTGGCCAGCGCGTAGAGGCCCAGCGCGGTGTGCACCGCCGCCGCACCGATCAGCAGGGTCGCGCCGACCGTGCCGCGCCACGGGTCCAGCAGCAGCACGCGCCAGTCGCCCATGGCCGCCAGCGAATGCAGGCCCAGCGACAGGTTGATCAAGTGGCTGATGACGAAGGCCATCAGCACCAGGCCGGACACCAGCCTCAGGTTGCGCAACACGGTCTTGACGGGCATGGCTGGGGCTTGGCGAATGGCGCCTCAGGATGCGGTGCCGGCAACAGCACCGGCCGCTGCCGCGCGGGCGACGGCTTTCATGGTCTTGGCGGCGCTGGTGTAGCCGCCGTCGCCGCCGTCGACGAAATGCACGTGCAGGCTCTCGGTCGGGGATGTCACGATGCAGGTCATCAACGCGGTCTCGGAGACGTTCATGCCGTACCGCAGGGCGCCCGCCGCCATCAACTGGTCGAGGTAGGCCTTGATCTGCGCCACGCAGTCGACCGGGCAATCGATCACGAAACTCACGGTTTCGTCGTGTTTGCAGAAGTCGGTGTTGGTGGTCACCTCGTCGAGGTACTTGTCCGGGTCGAACCCGCCCATTGGTCGGCGAAACACGAAGAACAGGCGTGCAATCAGCGTGTCCACCAGCACCTTGAGCACCGAGCGCCACAACCGGCCGGCGCCGCGCGACACCCGCGCCTCCAGCATGAAGCCCTTGGGCGGCCAACGCATGCTCAGGGTATCGAGCCGGACCGGCTGCGCCTCGCCACCCTGCCCCGCCAGGCGCATCACGTGCGCATGCACCGCGCCCGGATCGACGGCGCCATGGATGATCAGGGTCAGCATCTTGCCGCGACCCGAGCGCAATGGATTCCAGCGGCACGACAGGCCGGCCAGATCCACCGGCGCACCGTCGTCCAGTTCGGCCGGGATCGCGACCCGCGTGATCAGGGCCGGATCACCACCCCCGCGCACGGCCGTCTCCAGCATGCCCACGCCACCGCCCTGGAACACGCCGAAGCTGTTGCCCGGCGTGGGCTCGAAGCGCCCGACCAGCACCTCGCTGCCGAACTGCCGCAGCACCGCCACCGGGCACATGCCGGCGCGCAGCACCATGCCGAACTCGCGTTGCGCAAACCCGCGCACCCGCGCCAGCGCCAGGCGCGCGGCCAGGGCGTGGCGCGGCGGCACCATCACCACCGAACCGTCACCACCGAACAGGAACGGCAACGGCGTCGGCGCGCACAAATTCTTGAGCGCCGCAATCGCCATGGCGGCGACGAAATTCACCGTCTTGTGCTGCCCGTTGGCGATCGCAATGGTCGAGTCGACGATATCGGTCACCACCAGCACCCAGTCGTCGGGCGCCGGGCGGTAACGCGTGCTGTCGAAGGTGTCGCCAGCCTTCTCCAGCAGCGGCAGGGCGCTGAAAAAGGCGTCGCCCGCTTGTGTTGGGTCGTTCGGCTCGGGGTTCATGGATGGGGCAGGTCAGGGTGTCGACGAAGCGCCGGCGCCAGCCCGCGTCGGCGCGGCAGGTCCGCCACGGCTGAAGTATCCCGGCCGCACCGGGGCCGGTCAATGGGCCTTGCGCCGATCCGGGGCTGGCGCGGTTTCACTCCACCACCCGCCCGCGCAGGACCTTGGTCTGTCCGCGCTGCGCCTTGCCCTCGAGCCGGCGCTGCCTCGAGCCATAGGTCGGCTTGGTCGGCCGGCGCACGCGCGGCGGCTCGGCCACGCTGTTGACCAGTTCATGCAAGCGGGCAAAGGCGTCCAGGCGGTTCATGTCCTGGGTGCGGTGGCTCTGCGCCTTGAGCACCAGCACACCCTCCTGCGTGATGCGGTTGTCGCGCAACGCCAGCAGCCGCTGCTTGACGCCCGCGGGCAGGCTGGAGGCGCCGATGTCGAAACGCAGGTGGATCGCGCTCGATACCTTGTTGACATTCTGGCCACCGGCGCCCTGGGCCCGGATCGCGGTGATCTCGACCTCGGATTCGTCAATCGTGATCAAGCGGTCGCCGGGCATGAAGCGACTTTAACCGCACTGCATCCACCGCGCGCGCGCTGCACTGCCGGCAAAAATTGGCAGACAATGTGAAGCATCAGTTGGGTTGCAATTGGCAAAGGAGCAAACCGATGCGCGTCCGATTCTGGGGTACACGCGGTTCGATTGCCACACCCGGGCCGCAAACGGTGCGTTACGGCGGCAACACCTCGTGCGTGGAAGTGCGCACCAGCGACGGAACACAGCTGGTATTCGACGCCGGAACGGGAATCCGCGACCTGGGCGACGCCCTGCAGGCGCAAGGCCCGGCGCCGCTGCGTGGCCACATCCTCATCGGGCATACCCACTGGGACCATATCCAGGGATTCCCTTTCTTCGCGCCGCTGTTCGACGGCGCCAACGAGTGGGACGTGTATGCGCCGCGCGGCTTTGGCGCGTCGCTGCAGGAAACGCTGGCCGGGCAGATGCAGTACGCCTATTTCCCGGTCAACCTGGATGCGATGGGCGCGACGCTGCGTTACCACGACCTGGTTGAAGGCAGTTTCATGATCGACCAGGCGCGGGTGACAACCCGTTACCTGAACCATACGGCGCTGACGCTGGGTTACCGGGTCGAGACGGACGGGATGGTGCTGGTCTACGCGACCGACCACGAGTGCCATTCGCGCGCCGCGGGACGACTCGGCAAGCCGCTGGGCCAGGTGCTGGGAAACATGCATCCGGGCGACCGGCGGCACAGCGAATTCGTCGCCGGCGCCGACCTGCTGATCCACGACTGCCAGTACACGGCGGCCGAGTACGCGACCCACATGGGCTGGGGGCACAGCCCGCTGGAGTATGTGGTCGACCTGGCCATGGCCTCCGGAGTCAGGCGCCTGGCGTTGTTCCACCACGATCCGTCGCATGACGACGCGACCGTGGACGCGATGGTCGCGGCGGCCCTGCAACGCGTGCGTGATGCGGCGGGAACACTCGAAGTGTTCGCCGCTGCCGAGGGCTGCACGGTCGAATTGCTGGCCCGTGCCGCAGTGCCGAAGACATCGACCGGTGATGCAAAAGCCGAGGTCGACACCGGCGCGGCGTCGGCGCGGCCGGTGCTGATCGCGTGCGCCAGCGCCGAACTCGCGGACCGGCTGCGCAGCGCGGTGGCGGCCGAAGGCATGGTTGCGCGCGAAGCCGGCAACATGCAGTGCGCGCTCGACGCCGCACATGCCGAATCGCTGGCGCTGGCCGTGATCGACCAGGCCCTCGGCGCTGGCGACGGCCCCGCGTTGTGCCACGCCCTGCATGCGATCCACGACGCGGCGCAGCTGCCCGTAATCATGTTGTCCGGCGCTGGCGAACCGCCGAAGGACACGGAACCCCCCGGCACGACCGAGTGGCTTGCGTTGCCGGTATCGGCCCAGTATTTGCGCACCAAGCTGCGCGCCGCACTGCTGCGCACCCGCGCGCGCTGGGAACGCGCGCCGATGCCGGCGGACGAGGACAAGCGCTTGCGCGCGCTGCAGGCCCTAAAGCTGCTCGACACGCCGGAGGAGGAGCGCTTCGACCGCATCACGCGGCTGGCGGCGCAGATGTTCAATGTTCCGATCGCGCTGATTTCGCTCGTCGATGCACAGCGCCAATGGTTCAAGTCGCGCGCCGGCCTGGAGGCGCAGGAGACACCGCGCGAGCAGTCCTTCTGCGCCCACGCCATCCTGCTGTCGCAGGCGCTGGTGGTTCCGGATGCGCTGCTCGACGACCGCTTCGCCGACAACCCGCTTGTGACGGCAGCACCACGCGTGCGTTTCTATGCCGGCCACCGCATCCGGGCGCCCGATGGCAGCCCGGTCGGAACCCTGTGCCTGATCGACCACCGGCCGCGCCAGCTCGGCGACGGGGAACTCCAGGCGCTGAGCGACCTTGCGGCGCTGGCCGAACTGGAACTGCACGGCGGTCGATGACGCCACCCTGCGCCGGCGCCCCGCTCCAGCGCCCCACTGCGGCGCCAGGGCGGCCGGAGCCGGGCCGGGCCGGCTGTGCCGGGCGGCAGTTCAATAACTCAGGCGCGCGACCGAACGCAGATGCTCGGGCGTGGTGGTCGGAAAACCGAAGAACTCCAGGTAGGCCGGGATCTGCTCGAACAACATGTCCGAGCCGACCTGCACCGGGCAGCCGCGCGCGCGCGCGGCGCTGAGGAAGGCTGTCATCTCGGTCTTCATCACCACTTCGCCGACGAAGGTCGTGGGCGCCAGGCGGGTCACGTCGAGCGGCAGCGGATCGCCCTCATTCATGCCCAGCGGGGTGCCGTTGACCACCAGGTCGTAACCGGCCGGATCATTGGAGCCGGTGACCACCTGCAACGCGGGGTAATGGCGGCGCAGCCGGGCGGCCAGCCCCTCGGCCGACGTGGTGTTGGTGTCGAACAGGCCGATGGCCGCGATGCCCTCGGCCGCCAGCGACGCGGCGATGGCGCAGCCCACGCCGCCGCTGCCCACCACCAGCACCCGGGCCCCGCGCAACTGCAGCCCCTTGCGCAGGACCCCGCGTACGAAACCCGCGCCGTCGAACATGTCGCCCAGCAGGCTGCCGTCAATGCGCCGGCGCACCGCGTTGCAGGCGCCGGCCACCTGGGCGGTAGGCGTGAGCTCGTCGACCAGGCCGGTCGTCGTGACCTTGTGCGGCATGGTGATCAGGGCGCCGCGGATGTTGGTCAGTGTGAACAGCGAGGCCAGCACGGCATCGTAGTCATCGGCCTTCACGCCCATCGGCACCACCACGGCGTTGATGCCCGCCTGCTCGAAATACGGGTTGTAGATCATCGGCGCCTTGAAGGCGTGCGTCGGGTAACCGATGTGCGCGATGATTTCGGTGCTGCCGTTGATCATTTTGCGGCTGCCTTGGCGGCTGACACCGCCGCACGCAGCGCTAGCAGGTAGCTGTCGACACCGAAGCCGCAGATCTGGCCGCGCACGATTTCCGCGAACACCGACACGTGGCGAAACGGCTCGCGCGCATGGATGTTGGACATGTGCAGCTCGACGATCGGGCAGGTCAGGATCGCCAGCGCGTCCCGGATGCCGTAGCTGTAGTGGGTCCAGGCGCCGGCGTTGATCAGCACCGCGTCCACAGCGTCGCTGTAGCCCTGGTGGATGCGCTCGCACATCGCGCCTTCGCTATTGGTCTGGAAATACTCCAGCTCGGTGCCGAGCTCCTTGCCCAGCGCGCCCAGGCTGGCGTTGATTTCGTCGAGCGTAGTGGTGCCGTACTGCTTCGGGTCGCGCTTGCCGAACATGTTGTGGTTGATGCCGTGCAGCATGAGGATTTTCATCGTGGGTCCTTTGGAAATGCGGTTAGGTAGACGGGCTTCGATGGTTCGGCCTGCCTGTGGCGGAGCGGGTCCAGCCCGGACGGGGGTGGCGTGGCGCGGGGTCAGACATGGTCCATCTCCACCATCTGCCCGCTGCGGGCGGCCTGGGCGATGGCTTCGGTGACACGCAGGTTCAGCAGCCCGTCGCGCACGCCGACCAGTGGTTCGGCCTCGCCGCGGATGACCGCGCCGAAGTGCTCCATCTGCAGCGCCAGCGGGTCCTGGCGCACCAGACCGACCACGCCCAGTTCGAACTGCTTCCACCACGAACGGTCTTGCGGCCGGGGGTAGGTCCTGAGCCGCATCGTCGGCACCGACAGGCTGCCGTTGGTGCCGCTGACCACATAACAGTCTTCGTCGTCGTAACTCGGGTAGGCGGTGTTTTCGCGCGAGGTCTGCTCCCAGCTGCGCGCGCAGGCCGCCGTGTCCGACAACATGAAGCTGCCCAGCGCGCCGTTGGCGAAACGCAGGCTGATCGACACCGTATCCTCGACCGAGACCCCGCGCGTCGCCTGCGACGCGATGGCCTGCACGGCCGTGATCTCACCACACAACATGCGCAGGCTGTGCACCTCGTGGATCATGTTCAGCAGGATCGGGCCGCCCCCGATTTCGCGCCGCCACGGGGCCTCGACGAAGTAGTGGTCCGGCTTGTAGAACGTGGCGCTGCCCGTCACGGCCACCAGCCGACCGAGCTGGCCCGATGCAACCACCTCGCGCGCCTTGGCCATGATCGGGCTATGCGCCCGGTGGTGGCCGACAAGGACCTTGGCCGAGCGCGCGGTCGCGGCCTCGAGCAGCCGTGCGCCCTCAGCCACGGTCGTCGCAATCGGCTTCTCGAGCAGTATCGGCAGCCCGACCGCAATACATTGCAAGGCCTGCGGCACGTGCAGGTGGTTCGGCGTTGCCAGAACCAGCCCGTCGGGCCGGTCAACCTCGAGCAGCTGTTCCAGCGACCGGTACAGCGCAACACCGGCCCGCTCGGCGAGGGCCGGCGCAGCGGGCGACGGGTCGACAACGGCCGACAGCACGAGCGTGGGACTCGACTGCGCCAGGCGCATGTGGGCCTGGCCGATGGCGCCGGCACCGGCAACAGCGATTCGGATCTTGGTCATGGGCGGTGCGAATGGTCGTGAATGGGCGTTGCGGTCGTGGCGGATGCAATTGCGTGGCCTGCCGACCCGACCTGCGCCAGGGTCGACGGCCCCGGCGCACAGCCAAAGGTCGATTATTTGCGCATCTTGGTCAGCTCGGCCATCACCTCGTTGACCGTGGCTTCACCCACGCTGGCGCTGAACTGGGCGATCACCGGCTTCATCTTGTCGCGCAGCTTGGCCACTTCGGCGGGCGGGAACTGGGTCACCGTCATGCCGTTCTTCTTGAGCAGCTCCAGGTTGGTCGCCACGGCGGCGCGCGACTGCTCGCGCTGGCTCTTGGCGGCCTCGTCGGCCGAGTCGTCGAGGATCTTCTTCTCGGCGGCGCTGAGCGTGTCCCAGATCTTCTTGCTGAAGATCACCGACTGCGGGTTGTACTGGTGGTTGGTCAGCGCGATGTTCTTCTGCACTTCCCAGAACTTGTTGGCCGCAATCACGCTGACCGGGTTTTCCTGGCCGTCGATGGCTTTCTGCTCCAGCGCCGCGTAGACCTCGGGAAACGGCAGCGGCGTGGGGTTGGCGCCCAGGGCCTTGACCCATGCCACGTTGATCGGGTTCGGGATCACGCGCAGCTTGAGGCCCTCGATGTCCTCGACCTTGTTGAGCGGCCGCTTGCTGTTGGTGATGTGGCGGTAACCGAGTTCCCAGTACGACAGGCCGATCAGCCCCTTCTCTTCGAGCTTGGCGTGCAACCTGCGGCCGACCGGGCCGTCGACCAGCGCGTCCGACTCCTTTTCGTTGGCGAACAGGAACGGGAAGTCGAAGATTGCAAGTTCCTTGGCCACGCTGGCCAGGATGCCGGTGTTCATGACCGCCATCTCGAGCGTGCCCCCTTGGATCGCGGAAATGTTGGCCTGGTCGCTGCCGAGCACGCCGGCCAGGAACAGGTTGACCTTGATCTTGCCGCCGGACTTGGCGGTGACGAGTTCGGCGAACTTCTTCATGCCGGCGACGGCCGGGTGGCCTTCGGGGCCGTTGAGCGCGAACTTGATCGTGTGTTCCTTGATGTCCTGCGCGGATGCCAGGCCGAAGGTGGCGACGGCAACAGCGGCGACGATGGATTTGAGCAGCAAACGTTTCATGGTTGTCTCCAGGGAAGTAGTAATTCAGTACGCGGTATTCAGTGCTGCAGGGCCCGGCGTACCAGACACGCCCCGCAGCGTTAAAAGGTGGTCAGTAGAACCAGCGCGCCGGCACCATGACGAGTTGCGGGAACGCGATCATCAGGAACATCAGGGTGAACTGCGCGATCATGAACGGGATCACGCCCCTGGTCACTTCGTCCATGCTGATCTTGCCCACACCGGCCACTGCGTTGAGCACCGTGCCGACCGGCGGCGTGATCAGCCCGATGGCGTTGTTGATGATGAACATGACGCCGAAATACACCGGGTCGATGCCGGCCGCCTTGACCACCGGCATCAGCACCGGGGTCAGCAGCAGGATGGTGGGTGTCATGTCCAGCGCCGTGCCCACCACCATGGTCAGCACCATGATGGCCAGCATCAGCAGCTTGGGGCTGCCCAGCAGCGGCTCGAGCAAACTAACCACCTGCGCCGGCAGGTTGGCCACCGTGATCAACCAGGCCGAGACCATCGCAGCCGCCACCAGGAACATCACGATGGCGCTGGTCTTGGCGGCCGAGATGAACAGCGGCACCAGCTTCTTGAAATTGAGTTCGCGGTAGACCACCGTCGACACGAACAGCGAATAGACCGCGGCCACCACGGCCGCCTCGGTCGGCGTGAAGACGCCGAACTTGAGCCCGAACACGATGATGAACGGCAGCACCAGCGCCCAGGTCGCGAGCTTGAGGGAGGTCAGCACTTCGCCGGCGGACTTGCGCGGCGGCGGCAGGATGGTCTCCTTGCGCACCAGCCACCACCAGGTCAGCCACAGCGACACCGCCAGCCAGATACCGGGGAAGATGCCGGCCATGAACAGCTTGGAGATCGATACGTTGGCGGCGACGCCGAAGATCACGAAACCGATACTCGGCGGGATGATTGGCGCAATGATGCCGGCCGACGCGATCAGCCCGGCCGAGCGCGCCCGGTCGTGGCCGGCGGCCACCATCATCGGCAACAACAACGCGGTCAGCGCCGCGGCGTCGGCCACCGCCGAGCCCGACAGCGAGGCCAGGATCACGGCGGCCACGATCGTGACGTAACCCAGTCCGCCCTTGACGTGGCCGACCAGCGCCATCGCAAAATTCACGATCCGCCGCGACAGTCCGCCGGCATTCATGATCTCGCCCGCCAGCATGAAGAACGGCACCGCCAGCAGCGGGAAGCTGTTGGCGCCTTCCATCACGTTTTGCGCCAGGATCTGCGCGTCGAACATGTTCAGGTGCCACATCAGCGCGGCACCACACAACAACAGCGAAAACGCGATCGGTATGCCCAGCGCCATGGCGGCGAACAGGGAACCCAGGAAAACGGCGATGGTCATGGCGGGCTTTCGTTTCAGTGGTTCTTGGGGTTGCCGTGGCCCGGGCCGGCGTCGGCGTGCGGCACGTCTTCGGACTCCTGCATCAGCACCAGATGCGCGTCGTCGATCTGCCCCGACAGCAGGCGCCACAGGTCGCTGAGCAGGATCGGCGCGCCCAGCACGGCCAGCACCATGCCCGAGGCGTAGAACCAGCTCATCGACACCTCCATCACGGCACTGGTGGTGTCCCAGTTGACGACCGACTGGTCGTAGGCGCCCTTGAACAGCAGCCACAGGCAATACAGCATCAGCAACAGCGACAGCCCCATGCAGATGCGCTTGCCCTTGGGGCCGAGCCGGCCCACCAGCATGTCGGTGCCGAGGTGGCCGTTGTCGCGCAGCGCCGCCACCGCGCCCAGGAAAGTCATCCACACAAACAGCCAGCGCGACAACTCTTCGGACACGGTGAAACCCGAGTTGAAGGCATACCGCATGAACACGTTGCCGAACACCAGCACCACCATCACAGCGAGCATCGCGGCGATCAGGTAGCTGATGGCGCTGCAATAACCGTCGATCAGTTTTTCGAGCATGGATTGGTCTCCTGGAATCACGTGAACCCGTAATGTACGAACTAGTTAGTTGCGTTGGTATTAGTAGTTACCCTAATACACATCCGTACCACTCGGCGCGTGCGTCCGACCTATACTCACAAAATGAACGAAACAGTACATTCATCGCGTCGGACGCCACCGGCAAAGAAGCTGCCGGTCCCCGGCGGGCGCACCAACGACCCGGCGCGCACCATGGCCGAAATACTGCAGGTGGCCACCACCGAGTTCGCCGACAAGGGCCTCGCCGGGGCGCGCATCGACGAGATCGCGGCCACCACGCGCACCAGCAAACGCATGATCTACTACTATTTCGGCAGCAAGAAGGGCCTGTACGTGGCGGTGCTCGAGGAGGCCTACAGGCGTATCCGCGCGATCGAGGCCGAGCTGCATCTGGCCGACCTGACACCCGAGGACGCGCTGCGCAAACTGGTCGCTTTCACGG
>JANMYG010000495.1:0-2559 GCA_031381865.1 Betaproteobacteria bacterium
CGCTGGCGTCGACGCAGATCGCGACCCTGTTGTCCTATGCCCGCAACAAGAACTACAAACGCGTCGCGCTGGTGACCGAGAACTCGGCACTGGGCCAGTTGACCAACCAGTTCTTCAAGGCCGGCCTGGAGAAAAGCGGCATCCAGGTGGTGAGCGAGGAAGTGGTGCCGGGCGGCTCCACCAGCGCTGACCCGCAGATGCAGAAGGTGCGGGCCTCGAACGCGGATGCGCTGTTCATGACCGGCGTCACGGTGCCCGAGAACTCGCTGGTCCTGCGCTCCTACCGCCAGCTCGGGCTCAAGATGCCGATCCTGGCCAATTACAACCTCTCGATTCCGGTCTATTCCTCGATCGCCAAAGGGCTGCTGGACGGTGTGGTGTTCGTCGACGCGTTCGACCCTGCGAAGCCGGACACGCGCCGCTTCATCGACAACTACAAGAAGGACGCCGGCGTCGAGCCCTACAACCTCAATGGTTATGGCTACGACGGCGTGATGCTGGTGGCCGACGCGATCCGGCGCGCCGGCTCCACCGACAAGGACAAGGTGCGCGAGGCGATGCAGTCGACCCGCGGCTTCGCGGGCGTGATGGGTGGTGTCGGAGCCAGCTACAGCTTCGCCGACGGCAGGCGCACCGGCTTCGACACCAACGGCATGGTGGTCCGGATCTACGAAGGCGACCAGCAGGGCAAGGTTGTGCACGTCGGGGCCAAGTGACGGACTTCCTGGAGCTGGTGGTGGGCGCCACCGCCAGCGGCTGCATCTACGCGCTGGCGGCCCTGTCGTACCTGCTGATCACCCGGCCCACCGGCATCATCAACTTCGCGGTCGGCGAATGGGCCATGCTGGGCGCGTTCGGCGGCTTCGTTGCGTTGTCGCGTTTCGCCTTGCCTTATGCGCTGGGCATGGCGGTCATCGTGGTCGCCATGTTTTTCGTCGGCTGGGCCACCGAGCGCTTGGCGGTGCGCCCGCTGGTGGAACGTGGCGCCCCGGCGCTGGCCCCGATCCTCGCGCTGCTGGGCATGCTGGTCGTGTTCCGCGAGCTGGTGTCGCTGGGATTTGGCGCCGATCCGCAACCGGTTCCGCCGAGCTTCGGTTTTGGCCGGCTCGAGATCGGGCCGCTGGCGGGCTCGCACCAGAGTTTCTTCATCATCGGCGTGACGCTGTCGGTGTTCGCGGCGGCCTGGTATTTCTTCGAGCGCACGCTGGCCGGCAGGTCGTTCGAGGCGGTCGCGCTCGACCGGCGCGCCGCGGCACTGATGGGCATCAACCTGCGCCGCGTGATGTCGCTGGCCTTCGCCGCGAGTGCGGCCGTGGCGGCCCTGGCCGGTCTGCTGGTGGCCCCCAATGTCTCGGCCCACTACCTGATGGGCCTGCCGCTGGCGATACAGGGTTTCACGGCGCTCGTCATCGGCGGTGTGGGACGCGTCGAAGGGGCGTTGCTGGGCGGCCTGATCCTGGCCTTCGCCGAGCAGTTCACGGTGCGTTATGCACCCGTGCCACCCGGCCTCGCCATGGGTGTGCCGCTGGTATTGCTGATCGTGTTTCTGCTGCTGCGACCGACCGGCCTGTTGCGCGCGCGGGAGGCGCGGGCGTGAAGTCGCTGGCCGGTTTCGTGCTGGCCGCACTGGTGCTGTCGGCGGTCGCGTTCGTGCTCGGTTCCTACCAGACCGACGTCTACCGCAAGCTGCTGTTGTGGATCACGCTGGCGTTGAGCTACAACTTCCTGTTCGGCATCGCCGGGCAGGTGGCGTTTTCGCATTTCACGTTTTACGGCATCGGCGCCTACGCGATCCTGATCCTGCTGTTCCAGCTGGGGTTGCCGCTGCCGCTGGCGATTGCCGCCGGCATCGCACTGTGTGTGGTGCTGGCCCTGGTGGTGGCGATTCCGGCGACCCGCCTCGAAGGTTTCTATCTGGCGCTGGCCACGCTGGCGCTGGCGCAGCTGTTCATCGTGGTGCTCAACGAGGGCGGCAAATGGACCGGCGCATCCGGTGGCCTGGCCAACTACCGCCTGCCCGACGTATTCGGCGTGCGCGTCACCGGCCCTTGGTACACGGTCGTGATCGTGCTGCTGATGCTGGGCACGCTGGCCACCTTGTGGCGGCTGGACCGATCGTGGTTCGGGCGCGCCTGCCGCGCCGTGCGCGACGACCCGCAGGCAGCGCAGGCCATGGGTGTGGACGTCGCGCGCACCCGGGTCATCGCCTATGCGCTCACGAGCGCGATGGCCGGTGTCGCCGGCATGGTCTACGCGTTCGTCGACAACACCGTGAATCCGCCGATCTTCGGGCTGGAGAACTCGTTCCTGCTGCAGTTCATGGTGATCGTCGGCGGCAGCGGGCGGCATGCGGGTGCGATCGTGGGCGCGGTGTTGCTGTACCTGATGCCGTTTGTCTTGTCGCCCCTGATCGGCCACCACCATGCGCTGGTGTTCGGCGTGTTCATGGTGGTCGTGGTGTTGTTCCAGCCCAGCGGTCTGATCGGCCTGTGGGATGCACTGGCCCGGCGCAGGAGCGCGCCGTGACCGCGCCGGTGCTGCTGCGTGCCACCGGCCTGG
>JANMYG010000524.1:0-4108 GCA_031381865.1 Betaproteobacteria bacterium
CAGGTCGTCGCCATCGGGCTCGAAACCCGCAAGGCTCGTGGTCCAGTTCATGGTGGTCTCGAAGCGCGGCACGAAATGGGTGCGGGGCCCCGAGCCCTGCCCGCAACGCTCCCAGGCGCTGCGCGCCACCGGCATCAGTTGTGCGTACGGCACCAGTACCACGGTACGGGACGCGTGAACGCCATGCAGAGCCATCTCGTTGCGTATGCGCTCGGTCACCCGATCCCAGTCCGAGCTCACCTGATGGCCTGTCGCTATTTCAGCCATAGTGCCGGGACACGGGGCGGGCAGGGTTGGTTTCTGTCACAATTTCCCCACTTTACCTGTACCGTCCCCATCAAGGAAACACCATGGCCAGCGAACTCATCAAACATGTGTCGGACGCTTCATTCGAAGCCGAGGTGCTGCAATCGTCGCAGCCGGTTCTGGTCGATTACTGGGCTGAGTGGTGTGGTCCCTGCAAGATGATTGCCCCGATCCTCGACGAGGTGGCGACCGGTTACGCCGGGAAGCTGCAGATCGCGAAAATGAATGTCGACGAGAACCGTGATGTTCCCGCGAAATACGGTATTCGCGGCATTCCCACTTTGATGATCTTCAAGGACGGGCAACTCGCAGCCACCAAGGTAGGCGCCATGAGCAAATCCCAGCTTACCGCGTTCATCGACCAGCAACTCGCCTGAGCGGCTGCTCGCGGCGTAGCGCGGCACGCGGGAACGGCGGTCGTGCATTTCGCGCCATTTTTCCTGTCATAATCCAGTCCGATCGCCGGCTTCAAGCTTGAGCCGGTTCGAGTTCCAGATTTGGAACGCTGGGGTCAGGGCCATCTTCTGGCCTCGCCCCACCCCCCTCCTCCTGTTCCCGCCTGCTTCATACACCTCCCCCCTGGGACCACTCCATGCACTTAAACGAACTCAAGGCACTGCACGTGTCGGAAGTCCTCAAGCAGGCAGAAGAACTTGAGATAGAAAACACCGGGCGCATGCGCAAGCAGGAGCTGATGTTCGCGATCATCAAGAAACGCGCGCGCACAGGCGAACAGATCATCGCCGACGGCGTACTGGAGATCCTGCCCGACGGCTTCGGCTTCCTGCGCAGCCCGGACACCAGCTACACGGCGAGCACGGACGACATCTACATCAGCCCGAGCCAGGTGCGGCGGTTCAACCTGCACACCGGCGACATGATCGAAGGTGAAGTGCGAACGCCGAAGGATGGCGAGCGCTACTTTGCGCTCAACAAGCTCGACAAGGTCAACGGCGGCGGCCCGGAAGAAAACAAGCACAAGGTGATGTTCGAGAACCTGACGCCGCTGTTTCCCAAAGAGCAGATGAAACTCGAACGGGAAATCAAGGGCGAAGAAAACATCACCGGGCGCATCATCGACATCATTGCCCCGATCGGCAAGGGACAGCGCGCATTGCTGGTGGCGCCGCCCAAGAGCGGCAAGACGGTGATGATGCAGCACATCGCGCATGCGATCGCCGCGAACTATCCCGACAGCCACATGATGGTCCTGCTGGTGGACGAGCGTCCCGAAGAGGTGACCGAGATGCAGCGCACCGTCAAGGGTGAAGTCATCGCCTCGACCTTCGATGAACCGGCAGCACGCCATGTGCACGTTGCAGAAATGGTGATCGAGCGCGCCAAGCGGCTGGTCGAACTGAAGAAGGACGTGGTGATCCTGTTGGACTCCATTACCCGGCTTGCGCGGGCCTACAACAACGTGGTGCCGTCGTCCGGCAAGGTGCTGACCGGCGGCGTCGACTCCAATGCGTTGCAGCGCCCGAAGCGGTTCCTCGGTGCCGCGCGCAATGTCGAGGAGGGCGGTTCGTTGACGATCATCGCAACCGCGCTGATCGATACCGGCAGCCGCATGGACGAGGTGATCTTCGAGGAATTCAAGGGCACCGGCAACTCCGAGATCCATCTGGACCGGCGGCTTTACGAGAAGCGCGTGTTCCCCTCGATCCAGCTCAACCGCAGCGGCACCCGGCGTGAAGAGCTTCTGCTGGCGCCCGATATCCTCCAGAAGACCCGCATCCTGCGCCAGTTCCTGTACAACATGGACGAGGTCGAATCGATGGAACTGGTGCTCAAGCAGATGAAGGCCACCAAGACCAACATGGAGTTCTTCGACCAGATGCGCCGGGGCGGCTAGCGGGTGCTGCACGGCTCACATTCCGTGCCATAATCGCAGGCTTCACGCGAAAAGTACGCCGGATTTTCATATTGCGCAACGGGTTGCGCGAGTCCTGGCGCGGCTGGCGCAACCGATAGGAAAATCACCATGAAAACCGGAATCCACCCCAACTACCGCGACATCTGCTTTGTGGACTTGTCCAACAATTTCAAGTTTGTCACGCGCTCGTGCGCCAGCACCCAGGAAATGATCAAGATGGAAGACGGGCGCGAACTGCCCCTCTACAAACTCGACACCTCCAGCGAGTCGCATCCTTTCTACACCGGCACCCAGAAGTCGGTGGACAACATGGGCGGACGGGTGGAGAAATTCCGCAACCGCTTCGGCAAGACTGCCGCCAAGTAACCATTCGCACCTGGTGCAACAGGGCAGCCCGGGTAACCGCGCTGCCCTTGTTCTTTTGGCCCCATCAAACCCGACGGTGGTGACAGCTTGAACCATCCAACTCCGGCCATCGTGGCACAGGGTGCGGTGCGCCGCCTTCCGCGCCTGGCGCTGCTCGTGTTCTGCCTGGCCTACTTGCTGCCCGGCCTGATCGGACGGGAGCCGTGGAAAGGCGCGGACATGGCAAGTTTCGGCTACATGCTTGAAATGGCGCAGGGCAGCACCAGTTGGCTCGACCCGCAGCTGGTGGGGATGCGGCCGGAGGCGGACGGATTGTTGCCTTATTGGCTCGGTGCCTGGGCGGTACAGGCGAGTCCAGCCTGGCTGCCCTCGGCCCACGCTGCCCGGGTGCCTTTCATACTCATGATGGCAGTGGCCATGGCGGCGACCTGGTATGCGGTGGTCCACCTGGCGCGCAATCCACGCGCGCAACCGGTGGCGTTCGCGTTTGGCGGCGAGGCCCATCCGGCCGACTATGCACGGGCGATTGCCGACGGCGCGCTGCTGGCGCTGATCGGCTGCCTCGGGTTGGCACAGCTGTCGCACGAAACCACGACCAGCGTGGCCCAGTTGTGCTTTTCGGCATTGGTGTTTTTTTCAGTTGCCGCAATCGCCCACCGGGCCGTGGCGCCAACGCTGGGCCTCGCCGCCGGTCTGTCGGGCCTGGTTCTGAGCGGGGCACCGGCGATCGCAGTCCTGTTTGGCGCCGGAAGCGCCCTGCTCCACCTGGTCACTGCAGACCCGACAACCGGCGGTCGACGCCATACGCTGCAGACGGCAGGCGCAATCGCGCTGGTCACGCTGTTCTCGGCAAGCCTCGCTTCGGCGCTGGATTTGTGGCACTGGCGCATCCTGCTGCCGCAGGACGCAGCCAGCCGGGACTGGAACACCCAGGCGCGCCTGCTGCTGTGGTTTACCTGGCCGGCCTGGCCGCTGGTGTTGTGGACCCTGTGGCGCTGGCGGCGCCAGGTCTTCAGTCGCGACGCGAGCCTGCACCTGGCGTTGCCGCTGTGGTTTGCCAGCGTTGCAGTAGGTGCCGCGCTGACCACGCGACCCGCCGACCGCGCACTGCTGCTCGCGTTGCCATCGCTGGCCACCCTCGCCGCATTTGCGCTGCCAACCTTCCAGCGCAGCGTCGCAGCCCTGATCGACTGGTTCACGCTGTTCTTTTTCTCGACCAGCGGAATCATCATCTGGGTGGTCTGGCTGGCCATGCAGACCGGCTTTCCGAGGCAGCCGGCGGCGAACGTATTGCGACAGGCGCCCGGGTTCGAGGCCACCTTCTCCCTGCCGGTCTTTCTCGTCGCTCTGGCGGCCACTCTGGTCTGGGCCTGGCTAGTGAAATGGCGGGTCGGCCGGCATCCATCGGCGATCTGGAAGAGCCTGGTGCTGCCGGCCGGCGGGGCGGCGTTGTGCTGGTTGTTGTTGATGACCCTGTGGATGCCGCTGCTCGACTTCGTGCGCAGCTACAAGGTGGTGGTGCGCAACGTCAGCGCCGTGGTCGGCACCACACCTTGCATC
>JANMYG010000601.1:0-2588 GCA_031381865.1 Betaproteobacteria bacterium
CCCTACGTGCAATTTCGCGGTGGTCCGGCCGGCTTCCTGAAGGTGCTTGACGCCAGGACCATCGGTTACGCCGATTTCCGCGGCAACGTGCAATACATCAGCGTCGGCAACCTGCACGGCAACGACCGCGTTTCGATCATCGTGATGGACTATGCGAACCAGCGCCGTCTCAAGATCCTGGGCCGCGTGCGGCTGGTGTCGCAGAGCGAAGATCCGGCGCTGCTGGCGCGGCTGGAGATGCCGCATTACCGCGCGCGCGTCGAACGCGCCGTACTCATCACCGTCGAGGGTTACGACTGGAACTGCCCGCAACACATCACGCCGCGATTCACCGAGGCCGAGGTGGCGGACAGTGTGGCGCCATTACGCGCCGAGATCGCCCGCCTGAAGCAGGCGCTTGCCGAGTCAGCCGGTGCGCCGGCGCCAGGGCCGGCCTGATATGCGTCTGCGTGTGGCGCGCCCATTCGGGGCAGCTGGCGCTGGACCTGTAGTCGGACCCGTGTTGCCCGTTGCCTGCTTCAACCACCTACCCGCGGACATCGGTCACGCAGCCGCCAGGCTCGATGCGCGTCGTTGCCGTCCGCAGCCCGGGCCACTGCCGCTCTGAACGGCGCCGCCGGCACGGCCGCGCCAGTCGACCGCCATGGGTGCCAAGCCCAACACCGTCCGGCTCGCCATGCCGCACATGCCCCGGCGCAATGCGGCAAGTGCCGTGTCTGCGTGTTGGCAAACTGTCCGGCCTGTCATGCCGCACATGCCCCGGCGCAATGCGGCAAGTGCCGTGTCTGCGCGTTGGCATTTGTCTGGTCTGTCATGCCGGACATGATCCGGCATCCATGGACTGCGCTTGCCGAAACACGAGACCTGATCCGGGGCCGCAATGACATCGGCAAGGCGAACAGTACTGGTGCTAGACCAGCGGCGACAACCCCTCCAGCAGGGTCGGCAGCAGTTCGCTCACGGTGGGGTGGATGTGCACCCCGCGGTTGATCACGTCACAGGGCTGTTTCGCGGTCATCACCTCCAGCACCGCCTGCACCACTTCGTCGCCGTGCACACCCAGAATGGCGGCCCCGAGGATTTCCCGCGTCTCGGCGTCGACCGCGATCTTCATGAACCCGGTCGTTTCGCCCATCTCGCGGGCACGCCCCACGCGCGCCATCATCATCTTGGCCACCAGTGCCGGGCGGCCCCGGGCGCGCACCTGCGCATGCGTGAGCCCGACACGCCCCAGCGGCGGATCGACGAACAACGCGTAGCAGGGAATACGCTCGCTGACCTTGCGCGCCGTGCCGTCGAACAGGTTGTTGGCGACGATTTCATAGTCGTTCCAGCTGGTGTGCGTGAACGCGCCGCGGCCGTTGCAGTCGCCCAGCGCATAGACACCTTCGACGCTGGTGGCCAGACCGTCGTCGACGACGATGTAGCCTTTGGCGTCGGTCTGGATGCCGGCCGCTGCGAGCCCCAGGTCGTCCGTGTTCGGTACGCGCCCGGTCGCCATCAGCACATGCGAGCCTTCGATCGACGGCTCGCCACTGGCGCAGCTCGAGGCCACCGCGACGCCATCGCCGTGGCGTTGCAGCCCGATGCAGGTGGCGTCGAAGCGAAAGTCGATACCCTCGGCAACCAGCATGTCGCGGATCGCATCCGACACGTCTGGGTCTTCCCGGCCCACCAGGCGCGGGCCGGCCTCGACTACCGTCACCCGGCTGCCGAAGCGGCGGTACATCTGCGCAAACTCCAGGCCGATGTAGCTGCCACCGACCACGATCAGGTGTTCCGGCAACTGCTCGAGATGCATGATGCGCGCGTTGTTGAGGTACGGCACGTCGTTGGTGCCCGGCATGTCGGGCAGGGCGGCCCGTCCACCCACGTTGATGAAGATACGCGGGGCCTCGAGCTCGCGCTCAGCCACGCGCACGCTGCGCGGGCCGCTGAATTGCGCATGCCCCTGCAGCACCGTGACGTTGCGGGCCCCGTCGAGCCAGGCGCGCACGCCGCTGCGCGACTGCTGCACGATCCCGTCCTTGCGCGCCTTGACGCGGGCCATGTCGACCCGTATCGGCGCATCCAGCACCACACCGAAGTCGCCCGCGCGGCGCGCCACATGGGCGACACGTGCGCTGGCCACCAGCGTCTTGGTCGGCACGCAGCCGTTGTTGACGCAGGTGCCACCGAAATGGTGGCGCTCGACCAGCGCCGTCCTGAGGCCTTCCTTGCCGCAACGCACCGCCAATGCCGGGCCGGCCTGGCCCGCGCCGATCACGATCGCATCGAATTTTTCAGGCATGGTGTTCCTTCTTCCGTGTTGATGGGCGGCACATGGCCGGACGACGAGAGTGGCGCGGGCTGGCGACCGTGGTGACCCAGCGACTGTAGAACCTGCTGGCGGCGATGGCAATCGGCGCCGGCCAGGCGCGGGCGAATGCAGCCGTGAAGATCGGGAACCTCCATAGAATCGTCACGGGACTCCGGTCCACCTCAACTACCGGGGAACAACGTGGACCAGCTGCACCTCATCAACGTGTTCGTGGCGGTGGTGGATGCCACGGGTTTGGCGGGCGCGGCGCGCAAGCTCGGCGTCTCGC
>JANMYG010000602.1:0-1680 GCA_031381865.1 Betaproteobacteria bacterium
TGCTGGAGCTGATGACCGCGAAACAGCCCTGTGACGTGATCAACCGCGGGGTGCACATCCACCCGACCGTGAGCGAACTGCTGCCGACCCTGCTGGAGGGGTTGTCGCCGCTGGTCTAGCGAGCGCCCATGCCGTTCAACCGTGGCGGCAGTGCCGGCGGCCTGGTTCAGGGCGGCAGTGGCCCAGGCTGCGGACAGCAACCACCGGCATCGAAACACGCGGCTGCGTCGCCGATGTCCGCGCTTGCTCGGTTGAGTCGGGGCATGGGCAACACCCGTTCGCCTACAGGTCCAGGGTCAGTTCGGCCGAATGGGCGCGCGACACGCAGATGCACATCAGGCCTGCCGTGGCGCGCTCGTCCGGGCCAAGCGCCGTATCGCGGTGTTCAGGCACACCGTCGAGCACCTTGACGCGGCAGGTACCGCAAGTTCCGTTGCGACAGCCCGCCGGCGCGGCGATGCCCGCGGCCTCGACCGCTTCCAGAATCGTCTGTTCCGGGGCGACTGCGACACGGATGCCGCTGCGCTGCAGCAGCACGGCCAGCGGCTGGTTCGCGACCGGGCTGGGCGGCGCGAGGAAACGCTCGAAGCGCACCCGATGTTCGGCCACGCCCACCGCCCGGGCGGCCGCGCGAACACCGTCGATCAGGGCTGCGGGGCCGCAGACGTAGAACACCGCGTCTGCATCCGCGCCGGCCAGCAGCCCGGCCACATCCAGGCGCTGCTGCTCGCGCGGGTAGAAGCGCAGTTCGGCGCCGAACTGCTGGGTCAACGCCGGCAGGTAAGCCGCCTGTGACGCAGACCGGGCGGCGTAGTGCAGCTCGAATCGGCGACCGATGCTGCGCAACCGGTGCGCCATGGCCTGGAGGGGCGTGATGCCGATCCCGCCGGCGATCAGCACGGCCGGCCGGGCATCGTCGTGCAGGCCGAAGTCATTGCCCGGCAAGGCGCAGTGCAACAGCAGGCCCAGCTGGAAACTCGCGTGCACGGCGGCCGAACCACCACGACCGACATCTTCCCGGAGCACGGCGATCTCGTAGTACTGGCGCTGGTCCGGGGGCGAAGTGATCGAGTAGCGCCGCGTGCTGGTGGTGCCGCCGACCAATAACACCGGCACATCGATATGGGCGCCGGCCCGCACTGCGGGCAGCTCGCCGCCGTCTGGCGCACGCAGCTCGAACGCACGCACGCGTGGCGTGAGCTGGCGCACCGCGCTGATACGCAGCGGCAACATTCCCGCGCCCAGCTCGGTCGCTGGCGCAGGCGTGCCGGCTGACTCGGCAAGCGCCTGCTTCAGGCGGGCGATCTCGGCGCGTAATGGCGCCACACTGTCCGCCACCTCGGCCTCGGTGAATCGCGGCGTGATGTGTTGCGGGCAGTTCCAGTCATAACCCTCGACGGTGATGAGCACGGCGCGTTCGACGCGCGCGCGGTAATGCGGCGACTCCACCCGTGCCAGCAGCGCCGGGTCTTCGCTCTGGGACACCAGCCGCACGCGGCCCAGGATCTTGAGACGGCGCTGGTTCGCATAGTCCATCAGGATGATCGAAACGCGGTCGTTGCCGTGCAGGTTGCCGACGCTGATGTATTGCACGTTGCCGCGGAAATCGGCGTAACCGATGGTCCTGGCGTCAAGCACCTTCAGGAAGCCGGCCGGACCACCGCGAAATTGCACGTAGGG
>JANMYG010000610.1:0-5203 GCA_031381865.1 Betaproteobacteria bacterium
CGGCGCCCCAGCGCGCCCCGCCTGCGCACGCCGGCCCGGCCTCTGTGTCGCTGGCAAATCCGGGCAACAACTTCAACAGTGTCGCTGCCACGGGTGGCGCGGTGAGCATCACGGACAGCAACGCGCTGGTGCTGGGTGCCATCGATGCCACAGCCTGACGCTGAGCACCTCGGGAGCTGTGACACAGAATGCGGCCGCGAACGTGAGCGGCGCCACTGCCATCGTCGCTGGAGCAGGTAATGTCACGTTGGACAATTCGGGCAACAACTTCAACAGCGTCGCTGCCACGGGGGACGCAGTGAGCATCACCGACACCAACGCGCTGGTGCTGGGCGCCATCCATGCCACCAGCCTGACGCTGAATACCTCGGGCGCGGTAACGCAGAATGGCGCTGCCGTTGTCAGTGGCGCCACCACGGTGAATGCCGGCGCCGGTGATGTGACGCTGGGCAATACCGGCAACGACTTCTCCAGCATCACACTCACCGGTGCAAGCCTGACGGTATTCGACAGCAACGCACTCAACGTGACGTCGATGACTGCTGGTACCGACAAGAATGTGGACATTCAGGCTGGGGGCGTTCTGAGCCTTCCGATGGCTGGCATCAACACCGGTGCGGCGGATCTGCGACTGGCAAGTGGTGCCGCACTCGCAACCGCAGGCGAGCTCAGCGGTGCCAACATCACATTGCAGGCCAACGGCGCTTTGACGCTGGGCAAAAACGTCACGGCCACCGGCACGCTGACGCTGAACACTGCGGCTGGAAACGGCGACATCACCCAGTCGGTGGGCACGGCGATTTCTGCCGCCAATGGCGCCGCGACGGTGAACGCCGGCGCGGGCAATGTGACGCTGAACAATCCGGGCAACGACTTCTCCAGGATCACACTCGCCGGTGCAAACCTGACGGTATTCGACACCAACGAACTCACCGTGACGTCGATGACTGCTGGTACCGACAAGAACGTGGACATTCAGGCTGCACGCGCCTTGATCCTGCCCGGGGTGGGCATCAACACCGGCGCGGCGAACCTGCGACTGGCAAGCGGCGCGCCATTCACCACGCCGGGCGATCTGAGCGGTGCCAACATCACTTTGCAGGCCAACGGCGCGTTGACGCTGGCCAATAACGTCACGGCCACAAGCACATTGACGCTGAACACTGCGGCTGGAAATGGCGACATCACGCAGTCGGTGGGCACTTTTATTTCTGCTGCCAATGGCGCCACGGCAGTGAACGCTGGCGCGGGCAATGTGATACTGAACAACACCGGCAACAACTTCTCCAGCGTGACACTCACCGGTGCGAGCCTGGCGGTGTTTGACACTAACGCACTCACCGTGACGTCGATGACTGCTGGTACCGACAAGAACGTGGACATTCAGGCTGGAGGCGCCTTGATCCTTCCCGGCGTTGGCATCAACACCGGCACGGCGGACCTGCGACTGGCAAGCGGTGGCACACTCGCCACCCCGGGTCAGCTGAGCGGCACCAACATCACGCTGCAGGCCAACGGCGCGTTGACGCTGGCCAACAACGTCACGGCCACCGGCACATTGACGCTGAACACTGCGGCTGGAAACGGCGACATCACCCAGTCAGCGGGGTCGGCGATCTCTGTCGCCAATGGTGTTACGACCGTCGACGCCGGCACAGGCAATGTGACGCTGAACAACGCGGCCAACAACTTCAACAATACCGCTGTCACGGCCGGCGCGGTGGGCATCACGGACAGCAATGCGCTGGTGCTGGGAGCCATCCACGCCACTAGCCTGGCGCTGAACACCTCGGGCGCGGTGACGCAGACCGAAGCTGCCGCTGTGAGCGGCGCCACGACCGTGAACGCCGGAACGGCTGACGTGACGCTCGACCATACCGGCAACCACCTGGCCGGGCCGATCAGTTCCACCGGCACTGGAGCGGTGGTGATCGTCAACGACATCGCCACCGTGCTGGGCGCCATCGGGCCCACCGGGGCGGGCAGCGCGGCCAGCCTGCATGTGACGACCACGAACGATGCCGTGACCCAAACAGGCGGCGCCACGGTGCGCGGCGCCACGACCGTGAACGCGGGTACGGGTGATGTCACACTGACCCAGGCCAACGATTTCAGCACCGTGACCGCCACCGGCGGCGCGGTCAGCATCACCGACACCAACGCGCTGGTGCTGGGCGCCATCAACGCTGCAAGCCTGACGCTGAACACCTCCGGTGCCATCACGCAAAATGCTGCCGCCAACGTACGTGGCGCCACATCCGTGAACGCGGGCACAGCGGACGTCACGTTGACCCAGGCCAACGATTTCAACAGCGTTGCGGTCACTGCCGCCAATCTGAGCATTTCGGACGACAACAGCCTGGCGTTGCGCGGGACGATGACCGGGAGCCTCGCCGCGGTTGCCGGCAGTGTTGCTTTTGGAGAAACCACGGTCGGCGGCGACCTCACTGTCACCGCCGCCGGCATGTCACAGGACGGCGCCCTGCATGTCACCGGCCCGACCGGCAAGACCATCCTGAACTCATCCGCAGCAGCCATCGCCTTGACCAACCCCGACAACGAACTGGGCGTTGAACTCAGGATGAACCTGGGTACCGGCAATGCCTCGGTAACTTCCAGGAACGGGATGGTTCTGGGGAAGTCCGACTTCGGTTCTGCGGACGTCGTATTGACGGCCCTGGATAACCGCCTCAAGGGATCGGTCATCAACATCGGCGCGGGTTCCGACACCGAGCCCGACAAACCCAGCATCAAGGCCAGTTTCAGGCAGACCGGTGTGCTTGAAAGTACGGGTGGGAGCCTTGTGCTGGCGTCGCCCACGGACGCGGACGTGTTGCTGAACGACTTCACGAACGACCTCAAGGGGACGATAGCGACGGCGTCCCGGGATGCGAACCCGATCGACAATTTCCAGCTCCAGTCCCTCCAGGTGCGAATAGGTGTCGGGGGCCTGACGGCGCGCAATGTGTTTCTGTGGGCGAACGAAGTCACCACGCCATCGGGCGCGGCCGGCGGCATTCGGCTGGTCAAGCGCCCGCTGCCGGACGCGGCGACCCCGCTGCTGAATTTCAGGGCGATTTCGGGCATCGGCATATTCGGTCTGCCCGGACGGCCGTGGATCTATGTGGATACCGACGACCACGTGACCGTGTTCCCGAATTCCGACAGTTCAGCCGGCGCCGGGGTGTACCTCGAAGGTGTTCCCGACTACAGACCCAGCTACGAGTTCAAGGACGACCCGACCAAGAGAACGGTGCGTTACAACGGCGAGTTGCCCGATTCACCGCAATTTCTCGGCGCCCTGATATCGGCCAATGCGCCGCTGCGGGACGCTCTCAAGGACGCGCTGTCGTCCGGATTCTCCAAGGAAAACCTGCGCAAGCAGTTGGCCGAAGGGTCGGTGTTGCAGACCGGCGTCGGACAGCCGGGCATCGACAAGATCGAGAACGCGGCCGACGCGGAAAGTTGCGACGTGGCGGCCGGGTCACTGGGCTGCGCGGCGCAGTAGGATTTGGGTGTACATCCGGTACCCGCAGATGAAACCGCGTTGATGAATACTGCCTGACCACAACAACAATTCAGCAACCGCGATGACCGAGCCATTCGACGACGACAAGACCGTTCTCAAAGGCGGGCCAGCACGGGAACCGGCCGCGCCGGGTGCTCCATCGCCGGCCGAGCCGGATGACCAGCATGCGCTGCCAACCGGTACCAGGCTCGGCGAATTCGAGATCACCGGGCTGGTCGGGGTCGGCGGCTTCGGTATCGTCTACCTCGCGCACGACCACTCGCTGGGCCGCATCGTGGCGCTCAAGGAGTACATGCCCTCGTCGCTGGCCACCAGAACGGCCGGTTTGTCGGTGGTGGTCCGCTCGCCGCGCGACGCCGACACTTTTGCCGCGGGCATGCGCAGCTTCATCAACGAGGCGCGCTTGCTGGCCCAGTTCGACCATCCGTCGCTGGTCAAGGTGTACCGGTTCTGGGAGGCCAATGGCACCGCCTATCTGGTGATGCCCTTCTACGAAGGGCTGACCCTGAAGCAGACGCTGCTGACCATGCCTTCACCACCCTCGGAGGAGTGGCTGAAGGCGTTGTTGCATTCGCTGGTCGATGCGCTGCACGTGCTCCACCGGCAGGACTGTTTTCACCGCGACATCGCGCCCGACAACATCCTGCTGTTGAAGGACGGCCGGCCTGTCTTGCTGGATTTTGGCGCGGCGCGGCGCGCCATTGGCGACATGGCCAAGAACCTGACCGTGATCCTCAAACCGGGTTATGCGCCGATCGAGCAGTACTCCGAAGACGCCAGTGTGTCGCAGGGTGCGTGGACCGACATCTATGCGCTCGCAGCGGTGGTGTATTACGCGATCACCGGCCGGCCACCGGCGCCGTCGGTGACACGGCTGCTGAAAGACTCGGTCGTGCCGCTGGAAACATCGGCCCACGGGAAATACAGCGCGGCTTTCCTGCGCGTCATCGATCGGGCATTGGCGGTGAGGCCGGAGCAGCGGCCACAAAGCGTGGACGAGTTGCGCGACCTGCTGGCACTGGATGAGCGCCCGGCCCCGCGGCCGCAGCCCGCAGCCCCGGAACCTGTCGGCGTGGCGCGTTCGCCCGGCGTGCCCACCCGGGGTGGCGCGCGTAAATGGATGGTGGGTGTGGGGCTGGCGGTGCTGATCGCGGCCGCCGGCGCCTTCTTGCTGATCAAGCGCGGCGACGACGCGGCGACGAGCGCCACCGCATCACCACCAGCAGTGACAGCTGCGCCCGCGCCGGCATCCCAGGTGGCAAAAGCACCAGATCCGCAACCGCCCGCTCCTGCGGCACCAAGCCAGGCCAAGCCTTTCGATCCGGTGGATGCGTTGACGGAACTGGTGGACCGCCGCGCCAGCGATCGCGCCGTCGAAGTGGGGCTGGAACAGGCGCGCGTCAAGATCGGCCGGGACCCGTTGCGGTTTCGTGTGACGTCGGCGAAGGCCGGTTATCTGTATGTCGTGATGGTCGGCACCGACCGGGCGCACATCAACCTGTTGTTCCCCAATGCACTCGACGGCAACAACAAGATCGCGGCTGGACAGGAGCTCAGCCTGCCGCGCGCCGGCTGGTCGATGACGGCCGAGGGGCCGGCAGGAATTAACCAGTTTGTCGCAATGGTTTCAGAGTATCCTGTCGATTTTGCGGAGTCCGGATTGGCCAAGCTCGG
>JANMYG010000614.1:0-12973 GCA_031381865.1 Betaproteobacteria bacterium
GGCATCAAGGACCTGCTGCAGAGCATCGACATCGACGGTTCGATCGAGAAGCTGCGCAACGACCTGACCGGCTCCGAGCTCAAGATCAAGAAGAACGCCAAGCGCCTGAAGGTGCTCGAGGCGTTCCGCAAGTCGGGCATCAAGCCCGAATGGATGGTGCTCGACGTGTTGCCGGTGCTGCCGCCCGACCTGCGTCCGCTGGTGCCGCTGGACGGCGGGCGTTTCGCCACCTCCGACCTCAACGACCTGTACCGCCGCGTCATCAACCGCAACAGCCGGCTGCGCCGCCTGCTGGAGTTGAAGGCGCCCGAGATCATCGCCCGCAACGAGAAGCGCATGCTGCAGGAAGCGGTCGACTCGCTGCTGGACAACGGCCGGCGCGGCAAGGCCATGACCGGCGCCAACAAGCGCGCGCTCAAGTCGCTGGCCGACATGATCAAGGGCAAGAGCGGCCGTTTCCGGCAGAACCTGCTGGGCAAGCGCGTCGACTACTCGGGCCGCTCGGTGATCGTGGTCGGCCCCACGCTCAAGCTGCACCAGTGCGGCCTGCCCAAGCTGATGGCGCTCGAACTGTTCAAGCCCTTCATCTTCTCGCGCCTCGAAGCCATGGGCATCGCCACCACCATCAAGGCGGCGAAGAAGGAAGTCGAATCCGGCACGCCGGTGGTGTGGGACATCCTCGAAGAGGTCATCAAGGAACACCCGGTGATGCTCAACCGCGCGCCCACGCTGCACCGCCTGGGCATCCAGGCGTTCGAGCCGATCCTGATCGAAGGCAAGGCGATCCAGCTGCACCCGCTGGTCTGCGCCGCCTTCAACGCCGACTTCGACGGCGACCAGATGGCCGTGCACGTGCCGTTGTCGGTGGAGGCGCAGATGGAGTGCCGCACCCTGATGCTGGCCTCCAACAACGTGTTGTTCCCGGCCAATGGCGAACCGTCCATCGTGCCGTCGCAGGACGTGGTGCTGGGCCTGTACTACACCACCCGCGAGCGCATCAACGGCAAGGGCGAAGGCCTGATCTTCTCCGACATCGGTGAAGTGCAGCGTGCTTTCGACGCCGGCGAGGTCGAGCTGACCGCGCGCATCAACGTGCGCCTGACCGAATACACCAAGGACAAGGAAACCGGCGCGCTGGTGCCGTCCACCAAGCTGTGGGAAACCACCGCCGGGCGTGCCCTGCTGTCGGAGATCCTGCCCAAGGGTCTGCCGTTCGCCAACATCAACAAGGCGCTCAAGAAGAAGGAGATCTCCAAGCTCATCAACGTGTCGTTCCGCAAATGCGGTCTCAAGGAGACCGTGGTGTTTGCCGACAAGCTGCTGCAGAACGGCTTTCGCCTGGCGACCAAGGCCGGCATTTCGATCTGCATCGACGACATGCTGGTGCCCAAGGAGAAACACGCCATCATCGAGCGCGCCGAAAAAGAGGTCAAGGAGATCGGACAGCAGTATTCGTCCGGCCTGGTGACATCCGGCGAGCGCTACAACAAGGTGGTCGACATCTGGGGCAAGGCCGGCGACGAAGTCTCCAAGGTCATGATGGCCCAGCTCGCCAAGGAACGCGTCGTCGACCGCCATGGCAAGGAAGTCGACCAGGAGTCCTTCAACTCGATCTACATGATGGCCGACTCCGGCGCCCGCGGCTCTGCGGCGCAGATCCGCCAGCTGGCCGGCATGCGCGGCCTGATGGCCAAGCCCGACGGCTCGATCATCGAGACCCCGATCACGGCCAACTTCCGCGAAGGCCTCAACGTGCTGCAGTACTTCATCTCGACCCACGGCGCCCGCAAGGGCCTCGCGGACACCGCGCTGAAGACCGCCAACTCGGGTTACCTGACGCGCCGCTTGGTCGACGTCACGCAGGACCTGGTGGTGACCGAACAGGACTGCGGCACCCACGACGGTTCGTTCATGCGCGCCATCGTCGAGGGCGGCGAGGTGATCGAGTCGCTGCGCGACCGCATTCTGGGCCGCACGGCGGCCGAAGACATCCTGCACCCCGAGAACCGCTCGGTGCTCGCCAGTGCCGGCGACATGCTCGACGAGGACGTGATCGAGGAGCTCGAGCTCGTGGGCGTGGACGAAGTCAAGGTTCGCACCGCGCTGACCTGCGAAACGCGCTTCGGCATCTGCGCCAAGTGTTACGGCCGCGACCTCGGCCGTGGCGGCCTGATCAACGGCGGCGAGGCCGTCGGTGTGATCGCCGCGCAGTCGATCGGCGAGCCGGGCACGCAGCTGACGATGCGCACCTTCCACATCGGTGGTGCGGCGTCGCGCGCGGCCATCGCGTCGAGCGTGGAGGCCAAGTCCAACGGAACCATCGCCTTCAACGCCACCATGCGTTATGTGACCAACAGCAAGAAGGAGCTGGTGGTGATCGCGCGCTCGGGCGAGATCGTGATCCACGACGAACACGGCCGCGAACGCGAGCGCCACAAGGTGCCGTACGGCGCGGTGCTGACGGTCAAGGTCGACCAGAACGTCAAGGCCGGCGCTATCCTGGCCAACTGGGACCCGCTCACGCGGCCCATCATCACCGAGTTCGCCGGCAAGGCGCACTTCGAGAACGTGGAAGAAGGCCTGACGGTCGCCAAGCAGCTCGACGAGGTGACCGGCCTGTCGACCCTGGTGGTGATCGATCCGAAGCGCCGCGGTTCGGCCAAGATCGTGCGCCCGCAGGTCAAGCTGATCGACGCCAGCGGCAACGAGGTCAAGATCCCGGGCACCGACCACTCGGTGACGATCGGTTTCCCGATCGGCGCGCTGGTGCAGGTGCGTGACGGCATGGACGTGGGCCCGGGCGAGGTGCTGGCCCGCATCCCGATCGAAGGCCAGAAGACGCGCGACATCACCGGCGGCCTGCCACGCGTGGCCGAGCTGTTCGAAGCCCGCTCGCCCAAGGACAAGGGCGTGCTGGCCGAGATGACCGGCACGGTGTCGTTCGGCAAGGAGACCAAGGGCAAGATCCGCCTGCAGATCACCGACCCGGATGGCAAGGTGTGGGAGGAACTGGTTCCCAAGGAGAAGAACATCCTGGTGCACGAAGGCCAGGTGGTCAACAAGGGCGAAAGCGTGGTCGACGGCCCGGCCGATCCGCAGGACATCCTGCGCCTGCTCGGGTCCGAAGAACTGGCGCGCTACATCGTCGACGAGGTGCAGGACGTCTACCGCCTGCAGGGCGTGAAGATCAACGACAAGCACATCGAGGTGATCGTGCGCCAGATGCTGCGCCGCGTGGTGGTCGACAACGTCGGCGATTCGAACTACATCAGCGGTGAACAGGTCGAGCGCTCCGAGATGCTCAACACCAACGACGCCCTGCGCGCCGAAGACAAGATCCCGGCCACGTTCACCAACCTGCTGCTGGGCATCACCAAGGCGTCGCTGTCCACCGACAGCTTCATCAGTGCGGCCTCGTTCCAGGAGACCACGCGCGTGTTGACCGAAGCCGCCATCATGGGCAAACGCGACGAACTGCGTGGCCTGAAAGAGAACGTCATCGTCGGTCGACTCATTCCTGCCGGAACCGGCATGGCCTACCACGAGGCGCGCAAGGTCCGCGAGAACATGGACGACGCGGAACGGCGGGCGATTGCCGAGGCCGAGGCGGCCGAACTGGCTGGCGAATCGGAAGAGGGCTCGACCGCCGATGCCAGCGCGGGAACCGCGGCCGAATAACGCCCTGGGCGTGACCGGCACCAGCGCCCCAAGTCCCCGCCGGCGGGACTTGGGGCGTTTTTCGTCCTGCGCCGCAAGCCTGCGGCGCCGCGCCTGAACGGCTGACACCATGGATTCGGCACTGCTGTGGCTGGCACTGGCCGTCGCGCTGTTCTGGTCGGTCGGCGCCTACAACCGGCTGGTGCGCCTGCGCTCGCTGGCGATCGCGGCCTTTCAGGTGCTGGACGCCCGCCTCGGCAACTACATCGTTCTGGTGGACACCCACATCAACGCTTCGGCCACCATCAGCACGCTGGCGCAGCAGCCGTTCCATCCCGTGACGTCCACCACCGTGTGGGCCGGCCTGCTGGGTGCGCGAACCCAGTTCGAAGCCTCGCTGCGCGTGGTGCGGCGGGGTGCGCTCGATGCCGGCGCGATGGCGGCGCTGCAAACCGCGCACAGCACATTGCAGGCGGCCTGGGCGCGCGTGCTGGCCCATGACCGCGACCAGGCCGAGCTGCTGCCGGCCTCGTGCGGCACGCAGTGGGACGACAACAGCCGGCTGGTGTCGCATGCGATGGCCGAGTTCAACCGCGCCGTGCTGGACCACAACGCCGCCATCACCCAGTTCCCCGCGTTGTTGCTGGCGCGCATATTCGGTTTTCGGCCGGCGGGATGCCTGTGAACCAGCCGCTGGCCGGGCGCGTGGAACAGGGCTCCGCGCCGTTGTGGCGCCTGTTGCAGGCCACCTCTGCGGCGCTGCTGGCGGTGCGCTCGGGCGCCTCCGGCAGCGTGGCGCTCGACCAGGTCGAGCCGGCGCTGCGCCCCGCCGTGCAGTCGCTGTTCTACCAGGTGCTGCGCGCGCTGGCGCGCGCCGAGCACCTGCGGCGCCAGCTCGCGGCGCGGGCGCCGCCGCCACCTGCCGACGCGTTGTTGTGCGTGGCGCTGGCGCTGGCCTGGCGCGGCGAAGACGCGCCGTACGAAGTGTTCACGCTGGTCAACCAGGCGGTCGAGGCGGGCAAGCGCAACCCCGCCACCAAGGCACAGGCGTCCTTCATCAACGCCTGCCTGCGCCGCTTCCTGCGCGAGCGCGAGGCGCTGGTGGCGCGCTCCGAGCTCGACCCGGCTGCGGCCTGGAACCATCCCCCGTGGTGGATACGCCGGCTGCAGCACGACCACCCGCAGCACTGGCAGGACGTGCTGCGCGCCGACAACCGCCAGGCGCCGATGACCCTGCGTGTCAATGCGCGCCAATCGACCGTCGCCGCCTACCTGGAACGGCTGCAGGCCGCAGGCATCGGGGCGCGCGCCAGCGGCAGTTCCGGGGTCTGCCTGGCGCGCGCACTGCCGGTGCACCTGCTGCCGGGATTCGCCACCGGCATGGTGTCGGTGCAGGACGCCGCGGCCCAGCTGGCCGCGCCTCTGCTGCTGGAGCACCTGCGCAGCGCTGCCGCGCCGCCCCGCATTCTGGACGCCTGCGCCGCGCCGGGCGGCAAGACCGCCCACCTGCTCGAGTCGATGGATTGCGACGTGATCGCGCTCGACCTGGACCCGGCCCGCTGCGCGCGCATCACGCAGACACTGGAGCGCCTGGGCCTGCAGGCCCGGGTGGTCGCCGGCGACGCGTCGCGGCCGCCCGACTGGTGGGACAACCGCTTGTTCGACGCTGTGTTGCTCGATGCGCCCTGCACCGCGTCGGGCATCGTGCGGCGGCACCCGGACGTTCCCTGGCTGCGCCGCGAAACCGACATCGCGCAGCTGGCGCTGGTCCAGGCCAGGCTGCTGCGCAGCTTGTGGCCATTGCTGCGGCCGGGCGGCCGGATGCTGTATGGCACCTGCTCGGTGTTCCGCAGCGAGGGCAGCGAACAGATACAAACGTTTCTTGCACACAACACCGATGCCCGCTTGCTGCCGTCTCCCGGTCATTTGCTGCCCCATTTCGACGCAAACGACGGGAGCCTCCCGGACAATCGATCCGGTGACCATGACGGCTTTTTTTACGCACTGCTGGAAAAACACGCGGCTTGAGCTCGTAGCGGTGCTGCTGCTCGTCCTGCTGGCAACGGCATGGTCGTCGCCGCTGCGGGCCGACACCGCCAGTGCCGAGGTGAGCCTGCTGCGGCTCGAGCGCGCGCCCGAGGGCATCTTCCTGTACGCCAATGTGAAGGTGGAATTGCCGGCGGCGGTGGAAGACGCGCTGATGAAAGGCGTACCCATGTTCTTCGTCGCGCAGGCGGATGTGGTGCGCCACCGCTGGTACTGGACCGACCGCCGGGTGGCCAGTGCGCAGCGCCACATGCGCCTGGCCTACCAGCCGCTGACGCGCCGCTGGCGCCTGAACGTGGCGTCGGGGGTGATCACGGCCAGCAGCGTCGGCCTGGCGCTCAACCTCAATTTCGATTCCCTGGCCGACGCCATGTCGGCGGTGCAGCGGATGTCGGGCTGGAAGATCGCCGATGCGTCGCAGATCGAAGCCGACGCGACCCACAAGGTCGAGTTCCGTTTCGAGCTCGACCTGGCGCAACTGCCGCGCCCGTTCCAGATCGGCGTGTTCGGCCAGTCCGACTGGAGCATTTCGGCCACTGCCAGCCAGCAAATAGGCCCCGAAGGCTCCAGATGAACAACCGCCGGTCCGGCGCGCAGCAGGTGGAGCGGTCCCGGTTGCAGGACTCCCGCGCGCTGCGCTGGACCGTCGGCGCGGGCATGACCGCGATGGCCGCGATCGGCCTGGTGTTGTTGTTCCTGCTCACCCAGGCCACCAACAACCGCCAGCTGTACGAGCGCAACTATGCGCGCCTGTTCACCCTCAACGTCGTGGTGGCGACCGTGTTGTTGCTGGTGATCGTCTGGATCGCCGTGCGGCTGGCGGTGCGGCTGCGCCAGAAACGTTTCGGCAGCCGGCTGCTGGTCAAGCTGGCGGCCATCTTCGCGCTGGCCGGGTTTGCGCCGGGCGTGCTGATCTACGTGGTGTCGTACCAGTTTGTGTCGCGCTCGATCGAGAGCTGGTTCGACGTCAAGGTGGAAGGCGCGCTGGACGCCGGACTCAACCTGGGGCGGGTCACGCTCGAGACGCTGTCCAGCGATCTTGCCAACAAGGCCCGCACCGCGGCGCCGCAGCTCGCCGCCGTGTCCGATGCCGCGGCCACGCTGCCGCTGGAGCGCCTGCGCGACCAGCTCGGGGCCACCGACGTGTTGCTGTTCGCGGGTTCGGGCCAGCTGATCGCTGCGGCCAGCCAGTCGCGTTTCGCGCTCAGCAACGAACGGCCGAGCGCGCAGCAGTTTCGCAGCGCGCGCGGCTCGCGCGCCATCACCTGGGTCGAAGGGCTGGAGGACGCCACCACCGCCACCGTCAACGACGCGCGCATCAAGGCGCTGGTGTCGGTGGCCGACCCGGGGTTCGCACTGCAGGGCGAACCGCGCTACCTGCTGGTCACGCAGGCCTTGCCCAGCGCGCTGGTCAGCAATGCACTGGCCGTGACCCAGGCCAACCGCGAATACCAGGAACGTTCGCTGGCGCGCGAAGGGCTCAAGCGCATGTACATAGGCACCCTCACGCTGAGCCTGTTCCTGGCGGTGTTCGGCGCCGTGCTGCTGGCGGTGGTGCTCGGCAACCAGATCGTGCGCCCGCTGCTGCTGCTGGCCGACGGCATGAGCCAGGTCGCGGCGGGCGATTTGTCGCCCAAGCCCGCGCTGCAGGGCCGCGACGAACTCGGCGGCCTGACGCGCGCGTTCGCCGACATGACGCAGCAACTCGCGGACGCCCGCCAGGCCGTGGGCGCCAGCATGGAGCAGGTGGATGCAGCGCGGGCCAACCTGCAGACCATCCTGGACAACCTCACCGCCGGCGTGATCGTGCTCGATGCGCAGGGCGTGATCCAGTCGTCCAACCCCGGGGCCACGCGCATCCTGCGCCTGCCGCTGGCCGCCTGTGAAGGGCGCCGGCTGGCCGAGCTTGAAGGCCTGCAGGATTTCGCGCGCCAGGTGCAGGCGCAGTTCGACTCGTTTCTGGGCGAGCGCAGCGAAGACGGGCTGGACCACTGGCAACAATCGTTCGAGCTCGGCGGCTCCAGTTCGGCGCTGGTCGGGCGCCAGAACGACAACGTGATCGTGCTGGTGGCGCGCGGCGCAAAACTGCCCGGCACCGACCGCCTGCTGGTGTTCGACGACATCTCCGAGATCGTCTCGGCCCAGCGCTCGCAGGCCTGGGGCGAAGTGGCGCGCCGGCTGGCGCATGAAATCAAGAACCCGCTGACACCAATCCAGCTCTCGGCCGAGCGGCTCGAGATGAAGCTCTCGGGCAAGCTGCCCGCGCCCGAACAGGCGGTGCTGACCAAATCGGTCAAGACCATCGTCGACCAGGTCGACGCCATGAAGCGGCTGGTCAACGAGTTCCGGGACTATGCCCGCCTGCCGGCGGCCGAACTCAAACCGCTGGACCTCAACGCGCTGGTCACCGACGTGCTGCAGCTGTACGAGGGCGACAACATGCATGCGCCGGTGCGCATGGAGCTCGATCCGAATTGCCCCAGGATCATGGGCGACGCGCAGCAGCTGCGCCAGGTGGTGCACAACCTGCTGCAGAACTCGCAGGACGCGACGCCGCCGGCGCCCGCCGGCAGCGTCGACAACAGCGTGCTCGTGCGCACCCATTGGGTGGAGCAGGGCCAGCGGGTTCGCCTGGTGGTGCAGGACCACGGAACCGGTTTTCCGGACAACATCCTCAAGCGCGCTTTCGAGCCCTACGTGACGACCAAGGCCAAGGGCACCGGCCTGGGCCTGGCGGTGGTGAAGAAGATCGCCGACGAACACGGTTCGCGCATCGACATCAGCAACCGCACCGAGGACGGCCGGGTGATCGGCGCGCAAGTGTCGTTATCATTCGCGGTGGACAACACAGCGTCGCCCAACAGCGCGACCTGACGCTGACGCACAGCCACTGGCAAGGGACAGCAGGAACATCATGGCAAACATTCTGGTGGTCGACGACGAGCTCGGGATCCGCGACCTGCTGCAGGAAATCCTCAACGACGAAGGCCACAACGTCGAGGTGGCTGAAAACGCCGAGCAGGCGCGCGCGGCCCGCAGCCGTGAGCGGCCCGACCTGGTGCTGCTCGACATCTGGATGCCCGACACCGACGGCGTCACGCTGCTCAAGGAATGGTCGACCACCGGCCTGCTGACAATGCCGGTGATCATGATGAGCGGCCATGCCACCATCGACACGGCCGTCGAGGCCACCAAGATCGGCGCCCTGGCCTTTCTTGAAAAACCGATCACGATGCAAAAGCTGCTCAAGGCGGTGGAGCAGGGCCTGGCGCGCGGCACGGTGCGCAAACTGCAGACGCCGGCCTACAGCCAGCCGGTGGTGGTGGCGATCGAATCGGTGCTGGAAATCGGCCCCGACGGCCCACTCGACCTGGATGCCGGCCCGCAGTCGCGCCAGAGCTTCGGCCTGGACAAGCCGCTGCGCGAATCGCGCGACGAATTCGAGAAGGCCTACTTCGAATACCACCTCGCCAAGGAGAACGGCTCGATGACGCGCGTGGCCGAAAAGACCGGCCTGGAGCGCACCCATCTGTACCGCAAGCTCAAGCAACTCGGCGTCGATTTGACACGCGGCAAGCGCAGCCTGGTGTGACGCGCCGCGACCGGACCGGCGCAATCGCGCTGCTATAATTCGCGCCTCTGGCCCGGTAGCTCAGTCGGTAGAGCAGAGGACTGAAAATCCTTGTGTCGGTGGTTCGATTCCGCCCCAGGCCACCAGAATTCAAAGCCCGTCCATTGCGATGGGCTTTTGTGTTTCTGGAAGACACGAAGGGTGTGGAAGGTTTGATGCTCAGCGCGGCCCCCTCTCAGGCCACTCCTGAACTTGTTTTGTGCCACGCGATGAAAGCCGCGAAGCCTCTGCAATTGACTGTCAGGAATCTATTTGCTTTTCTTCAAATTTGCTTATACTGTACAAAACAGCAGTATCGTGAAGAGAGCCAAAAGGGGTAGACACGGATGGGTCGCAAGGTGCCGAGCACGTCTACAGGTGTAGTGGCACCGATTGCACAAGGGGCGGCGCGAAGGGACCAGATCGCGCCTATGCGTGGAGCAAACAAGGATGCGTCCATCACAAATGGATTAGCGCCTTTCGTATGAAAAACACACCAAGTGAACTCTATGAAGAATAAATGGAACGTTCTAGATCTATTTTCCGGTGGTGGTGGGATGAGTTGTGGGTTTCATCGTCACAGCAATTTTCGATTGATCGGAGCGGTTGACGCGCAAAATGGCAAACCAAGCTCTGGTAAGGGATCGCTGGAGTGCAACAAAACGTACTCGCAGAATATTGGCATTGAACCTCTTTCGGCTGACATCGGGAACGTGACTGAAAAGGAACTGCGTGAGTATCTTGAAGCGACTAGCGGTACCTCTCACGTAGATGTCCTGATTTCGTGCGCACCATGCACTGGATTTTCACGAACCGTGCGCAAAAACCTCGTCGAGGATGATCCCAGAAATAGCCTTGTCCTAAGGAGTGCCGACTTTGTCCAGATGTTTCGGCCATCAGTTTTCTTGATGGAGAACGTTGGCGAACTCGTACGTGGAAAGTTCTCGCATTACTTCGCCTTGCTGCGTGAGCGCCTGGAAGATATGGGCTACGCCGTCGAAGCGGAACTCCACTCGCTTGATGAATTCGGGTTGCCCCAAACGCGGCGCCGGGCCTTGGTCGTCGCGACTAAGAAACCCCTTCATCCGCACACATTGACTGGGTTTTGGGCTGGTTATCAGTTTTCAAAGGAGGCAAGAACGGTCAGACGCGCCATTGGCACACTTCCAAAGATTGGGGCGGGTAAAGCGCATACATCCGACCCCATGCATGTTTCGCCCAATTTTTCGCCCCGAGGACTAGAGCGGCTGAAACTGACGCCCACTGACGGGGGGTCGTGGCCAGACCTGCTGAATGTGAATGGTGGTAGAGACTACTTGATCCCCTCTATGGAAAGTCAGCTTGCAAAAGGACGGTTTGGACCTTACACAGATATCTATGGTCGAATGGCCTGGGATCGACCCAGTGTCACCATCAAAAGGGAGTGTGGAAGTCCAGGAAATGGGCGCTATTGCCATCCTGACCAAGACCGAATGTGTACTGTGCGTGAGATGGCAATCATTCAAGGCTTTCCCGGAGATTACCAGTTTGTTGCCACATCACAGTCGAATATGTATAGACACATTGGTGATGCAGTACCCCCACTGATCTCGTATCAACTCGCGAATGTTTGCGCGTGGATTCTCACAGGTTCTAGGCCATCTGTTGAATGCGCAATATTGCCGATGACTCACCTGAAAGCTTCGGATCTCGTACGCACTCCACAGGCCCCAATACAGCGAACTCTTGAGGAATTGACCACGTGCGCCTAGCGGACAGACATTTCACTTTCATCCGCCCGTAAGTAGTGCCTCGCCGAGGCGCTCTCGCTCGACTGATTGATCAATCTTCGTCATCGCCGTCTTCCGGTTCAAGCGGAACGGTCCAGGTGGCCTGGTGAATGCAACGCGATACGGCTAACCCCCCGATTGTCACCTTCTCAACACTCCCGTCCATACGAAAGTTGAAAGCTCTTGACCGTAGTCCCGTGGCCGAATCGACAATCGTCACCGGTGCGGCAAAGCTGTTATTGGGAGTTGGGATTGAAAACTCGTTTTCGCGAAGCCCCCCGACCAATAGAAGTAACTCTTTTGGGATTTCCCATAGTTCATATCGTGCCGCAGTTCTCATATGCCCCGTTCGAACGTCAAACGCCCGCAAGACAATAATCCGGTCGTACTGATTGAGGTGATGGACAACCTTCCTTGCTCCTTCGGTTCCCCTTGCCGGGTCGTTGACGATGTTCCGAATCCAACGCGCTTCCATCAGCTTCGAGATTGTCATGTTCTGGCGAGAAATGTTCTTTCCCGCTTCCGTCTTCAAAGAAAACCGACGGGTTCCAACGGTGACGTCGGCACCAGGATTCATCGGATTCGCTGTGATGCGGGCGTCGTATCCCAGTCCCAAACAGGCACCTCGGAAGGCAAATTCAAAGGCCTTCTTCTTGAACTTGTCGTCGTTCGTCGCATGATGCACCAGGAGAACATTGGAAAAGTAATCGTGAAACCTGGCGTTCCCAAAAATGGGATCTTGGGATTGAGACTGAACGACGACCGGTTTGACTAATGCGTCCGCGATATCCGAAAGCATTTGGACTTTCGCCTGCGTGAAATGAAGGGCCGCAAGCTTCGCTGCAAGTTCGGGAATCGTGGTGGCCCGTGTCATTTGGCCACCTCATGCTCGATTTGTTCAGCCGCGGCGACCAATTGCGAGGCTGGATGGCCCAGCGCCCATGCGATCAACACCAGGTTTTGGAAAGAAACGTTTCGCTCCCCTCTTTCTACCGACCCAATGTATGTTCGATGCAGCCCAACAACTCCGGCGAAGGCTTCTTGGCTCAAACCGATTCCCACCCGCTCCCGCCGAATCGCGACTCCAAGTGAATTCTGCATCGAGGCTGGAGAAGAGTTTCGCTTTTTCATCTCCTCAACGATAGGCAGATGAAGACTATCTATCTACAGAGTTTAAGTAGCATATTTCTGAGATGGATTGTGGCGCGAACTCTGGCTTGACTAGCGTAGGTCTGCTCTGATATGGACAGCTGCACGCGTCGGCCCAGGGTCATGCACCATAATGCGGTCGTCGTATGAAGGCCCATGTGGTTTGGGAGAACCAAGAAATGAATTGGGACGAGGTTCTAAGGCGACATGGCACGCAGGCGGGCGTCAAGATTACGGGTGGCCGCGTGGTTTCGGTTCTGTGTGGTGGCCATGAGCATGCTGACTCCGTCAGTGAATGCGAAGTCAAGTACAGCGTGCCAAAGAGGCGCGTCTATGCCAACACCTTGCGCGCACTCAGTTCCTGCGCAGCTGAAGGCAGCGACTTCACCGTCTTCTACAAGGTTCAGAAGAACCAGTGGCAGGATTTGGGTCGGTTCAAGGTTTCGGAATTGGATATCCGAAAAGGCGACGTCCTATTCCGACTCATCCAAGTTGCCGGGAGCTGAAAACAAGGGCGGCGCATCGTGGGCTTCGGCCATACGGAGTCAGCACGTCGTTGCCTGCGCGCACTCAGGCCTACCGACGCTACCAGGCCCGGACGACGCGCATGCTGGTGTGCCTCGTCTATTTGATTCTGGTTCCGAAGGACCGAATTAACCATAGGCCCAGCTGACTAGGTTGCCGCAGTTCGTGTTCCCACACTCGCAACACGGTCCAACCCAGTGAGCAGAGAACTCGATCG
>JANMYG010000648.1:0-2867 GCA_031381865.1 Betaproteobacteria bacterium
GCGCTGCGCGGCACCGACGCGCAAGGGGAGCACTACATCGTCAACGGCACCAAGCGCTACATCACCAACGCGCCGCATGCCGGCATCTTTACCTTGATGGCGCGCACCAACCCGGCCGACAAGGGCGCCGGTGGCGTGTCGGCCTTCATCGTGGACGCCAAGTCGCCGGGAGTCAGCCTGGGCAAGATCGACCGGAAGATGGGCCAGCGCGGCGCCCATACCTGCGACGTGATCTTCGAGGACTGCCGCGTGCCGGCGGACAACCTGATCGGACACAAGGAGGGCCACGGCTTCAAGACGGCGATGAAGGTGCTCGAAAAGGGACGCATCCACATTGCGGCCATCTGTGTCGGGGTGGCGCGGCGCATGCTCGACGACGCGCTGCGTTATGCGATGCAGCGCAAGCAGTTCGGCCAGCCGATAGCCGAATTCCAGCTCGTGCAGGCGATGCTTGCCGACAGCCAGACCGAACTGTATGCCGCGCAGTGCATGGTGGTCGACGCCGCCCGGCGGCGCGACAACGGTGAGAACGTGTCGACCGAGGCCTCCTGCTGCAAGCTTTTCGCCTCCGAGATGTGCGGGCGCGTGGCCGACCGCGCGGTCCAGATTTTTGGCGGCGCAGGTTACCTGGCCGACTACGGCATCGAGCGCTTCTACCGCGACGTGCGCCTGTTTCGCCTGTACGAAGGCACCAGCCAGATCCAGCAACTGGTGATCGCACGCAACATGATCCGCGCCGCGCGGTGATGGTCAGTGACGCGATGCTCGTGTGAACGTTGGGCCGCGCCTGAACGGCGCATGACAGGCGGTGGGCTCGGCGCGCCGTGGCATTCGAGGGTGGTAGCCGCTCGCTGCTCGGCAGGCTCGGCCGCAACGCACCCGGCCCGACGCGCACGGCATGGCAATGGTTCGGACTAGGTTCCGACGAGGTTTTGGACCAGCCGGAAAAAGTTGACCTTCATGACCACCGTGTAAAAAGCCCACAGCAGCAGCACGACAAGCCCGGCAAACGGGATAACCAGCCACAGCCTGGGGCGCAACCAGGTTGCGGTACGGCGTCCGATGTGGCGCGGTGAATGCCGGATGCCGACCGCCTGGCATCCTCGGCAGATGTACTCCCCGTAGCGGTTCCGGTGGCAATCCCGTCGGCTGACGGATGCGCCGCAACCGGTGCAGATTTTGGGCATGGCAAGTTGCAGTGGTTGACCCTGTATTGTCTCCCGGCCGATGGTAATGGCGGCCAGATGGTTGCGCTGGCAGTTTTTGGCACTGTGGGACGGTTTATCGGGTCGTTGCGTCCGGGTCGACGGTGGTGGCGGGGGCGCCACCAGGTGCAGCGTGCAGTGCGTCTGTTGGCGGCGCCACGTGACGAGACCAAACGGCATGACGACATGCAAGGATCCCGGTTGTGTGCTGCGAGGTTGTCATCACACCGCGATGTTCGGCTCCAGCACCGGCATCTTCGACGCTACACGAGCGGAGCGCTCGTCGCGCAACCCATGGTTCGACCGCTAACCCTCGAGCGCCGCCACTTCGGCCGTCAGGCGGGCGGCGATGTTTGTGCTGCTGAGCAGCAAGTTGTGCATCAACCGGATCATCAGGCTCGGGCGCTCATGCTCCAGGTTTGCGAAGGCCTCGGCGCTCAGCCGGCAGCATTCGACCTCGGTGTCGGCGCGCACGTCCGCCGAACGCACGCCGCCGGCGACCAGCGCCGACTCGCCAAAACCCATGCCTGCCGACAGGGTCGCGAGCCGATTGAATCCGCCTTGCGGCAATTCGACGATCACGCTGACGTCGCCGCGGATCAGGAAGTACAACGCGTCGGACGGATCACCGCGGCGCACGATCGGCGAACCGGATTCGAACTGGCAAAACTCTACGCGCGCCGCCAGGTAGGCGATGTCAAGCGCAGTCGCGCCGGCGCACAGCCGGTGGTCTGCCAGACCGGTGACTGGTGCCGCCACGCGCGCCGCCACCAAGCGCTGGAGAATTCCCTTTTCGCACCATTCGAGACCCAGGTCGAGCTGAGGTTGGAAGCTCACTGCGCGGGCGTCGCGCGGATTGAGTTCGGCTCCGAAGGACGCAAGCGTTTCGCCGCGGCGAACCCGCGTCAGCACGATGTGTTGCCCGCGTGCCGCGCAGTAGCTGACCAACGCCGCAAGCATGCGTGTTGCCGGTGGGTCGACATGCGTCACCCGCTTGAAGTCCAGTACGGCGAATTCGAGATCATCGCCAGCGTCCGCGATTTGACGCACCACCGGTTCGATCGTCGCAAAGCGCAGGTCACCCTGAAGTTCGTAGACGGCCGTGCATGTGCCGTGCTGGTCCAGGACGTCGCGCTCGCTGGCTGGCCGGCGGCGTTTGGAACGCACATTCGCCAGCGTGTAGCGGGCGCGCACGGTCGATGCGGACGCCCAACAGCACGCACCCGGTGACGGGTTGCTTACGTAGTGATGAAAGCGTTTCTCTATGCCTGGCTGGCGCTGGTCTTGGTCGGCGTGTTGGGCGTTTCCGGAGTCATCCACGCGAGAACATGGTCAGATATTGCCATCGCAAGATTCCATTGATTCGTTGAGCAGTCAATGAAATATTTATGGTCCGCCGGAATGATCAGGTCGCCGAGTTTGTACTCCGATTCAATGCCTACCTCTCTCACCTTGCGTAAGTAGGTGTCATTGCAAATCCAATCATTGTGAATACCTATGTCTCTCCTGGCTTTGCTTTCGACAAAACCAGGCCAAAACGGAAGGAGCATTTGCTTGTCAATGGAAAGGAGTGATGCCAGATCCTCCAGATATTCCAGTGGCTTTTTGTACATAAGACCGTTGAGGTACTGGTTGATAGCCTTGTCAATTACTTCGTCGATC